>JAYEHL010000043.1:0-4582 GCA_034659515.1 Chloroflexota bacterium
CCAGCATGGATGACGATGCGGTAGGTGCCGTGATAGAATACGCCGTTCTGCACCTTCAATTGCCCGATATCGTCATCTGCGGCCACACGGATTGCGGCGGGATAAAAGCTCTCTATGGCCACCTTGACGCTAAACGCGAGCCGCATATCTGCCGCTGGCTGGAATTGATCTGGCCCCTTCGCGAGCAAGTGAAGAAGTCCGGGGTGTCGGAGAAGATGATCGTGACGGAGACCGTCAAGGCCAACCTGCTAATGCAGCGTGACAATCTACTCACCTACAATTGCGTTCAGGAGGCGATAAAGGAAGGGCGTCTAAAAGTCCACTGCTGGCTTTATGACCTGCACACGGGCGATCTTCTGGCATACGATGAAGAATCGAAACAGTGGAATAAGCTCGGATCGTAATAAGGGATAACGGATGGGGATCACGATCAGAAAGTCAACCATTGAAGACGCCTCCTGTATATCCGAAATTTTGCAGACGGTCGAATGGGCTGCCTACGTTCCGCCGTCGCCGCACGATACCTCCGCATCGAACGTAGCCGGCCACATCGAGATGTGCGGCAACGACGGCAGCCACTCGATCTATGTTGCGGGGAACGACAACGGCAGACTGGTGGGATATGTGGCCGTTCACTGGCTGCCGTACCTTTTTCTGAAAGGGCCGGAGGGTTACCTGTCGGAGCTGTTCGTCTATGAAACGGACCGCGGGCAGGGGATCGGCACGCGGCTGTTGGAGGCCGTAAAAGATGAAGCCCGGCAGCGTGGATGCTGCAGACTGATGTTGTTGAACAGCAAGAAACGCGAATCTTACAAGCGCTCGTTTTACAGGAAACGCGGATGGGATGAAAGGGAGGAAGGGGCCAATTTCATGTATATCCTGTAGACGGATAAACAACAGGTCGAGATAGAATCGATATCACCTGGCACGATAGCGCGAACCATGACAGCAAACTCGGAATGCAACGGATCGACAAAAGATAAGCGTACCGTCACACTCGCCGGGGGCTGCTTCTGGTGCCTCGATACCGTGTTCGCCGAGCTTAAAGGCGTCGATAGCGTGATACCGGGCTACACCGGCGGCGCGGTGCCGAATCCAACGTACGAGCAGGTATGCGGCGGCACGACCGGCCACGCCGAGGCGGTTCAGATCACATTCGATCCAAAAGCCATTTCGTATCGAGAAATCCTCGACGTATTTTTCTCCATACACGACCCGACCACGCTGAACCGCCAGGGAAACGACGTGGGAACCCAGTACCGCTCGGCGATCTTCTACCACGACGAGGGGCAACGGTCGATTGCGGAGTATACGATACGAGAGATGGAGGCAGCGAGGCCCTGGGATGATGCTATAGTGACGAAGGTCACGCCGCTTACAGCCTTTTATCCCGCCGAGGACTACCACCGGCGCTACTTCGAGAAGAACGATAAGCAACCTTATTGTCAGATAGTGATCGAGCCTAAATTGGACAAGTTCCGCAAACTATATGAAGATAAATTAAAGAAACCGGTCTGAAAAGCGGCATTTCAGCGCATCGACCAACTCGTTCCATACCGATGCATTGACCGGCTGGTGATTATGTTATATTCTTAGTGGTATCATGACGGATGAAATGATCGTCGGAGTAGACTTGGGCGGCACCAAGATAGACGTTGTGCTGGCGAATGATCGCGGCGACATCAAAGTGCGCACACTGAGGGAGACCTGCGCCAGCGAGGGGCGCGACTTAGTTATAGACCGGATTATCGATGCCATTAAGCAGGTCAGCTCCGGAGTAAGAGTCGATGCGATAGGCATAGGCGCCGCCGGGGCTTGCGAGTTCGAAACCGGCGTGATCACCTACTCGCCGAACCTTCCGGGGTGGTACAACATCTCGCTTAAGAGCCTCATCGAGGCGAAGGTCGGCCTTCCAACCTACCTTGATAACGATGCCGCCGTCGCCGCCATCGGCGAGCACACCTTCGGAGCAGGGATAGGTATCGATCACATGATCCTCGTAACACTTGGAACCGGCATCGGGGGCGGCATAATAATAAACGGGGAGCTGTATCGAGGCGCTTCGGGCAGCGCCGGCGAGATCGGGCACATGACCATCGATCTCAACGGCCCGCGATGCAGTTGCGGCAAGAAGGGCTGCTGGGAGGTCCTCGCCTCGGGAAGCGCTCTGGAACGCGAGGCGACCGCCAGGATCGAGGCTGGGGAAGAGACATCTATCGAGAGAAACGACCCCAATTGCTCCGCTGAAGTAAGCGCCAGGAGTGTGCACAAGGCCGCGCTGAGCGGCGACCGCTTGGCCAACGAGCTGATTGCTCTCACCAGCTACTACCTGGGCATAGGTCTGGTGAACCTGGTCAATATCTTCAACCCGCAGCTCATACTCATCGGCGGCGGCCTCTCAAATATGGGGGCGATGCTGATCGACCCGGCGGTGGAAACAGTACGCGAGCACGCCTTCGAAATCTCGGCGAAGGCGGCCCGCGTCGAACTATCTTCATTGGGCGGCGATGCCGGGCCCCTGGGCGCGGTGGCCCTTGCGCTCAGGAATATGGCACGCTGAATCTACGCGATGGCGCCCGCCTCGCGCATCTTAGCGATATCGTCCTTGGAGTATCCCAGTCCCGCCAGTATCGCATCGGTATGCTCGTTGGGCTTCGGAGCAAGACTCCTCACCTGACCCGGCGTGTCCGACATTTTTATGCCGATGCCCACCTGCTTCACTTTGCCGACAGTCGGATGGTCCAACTCGATAAGCATCTTGCGATGAAGTATCTGCGGATCCTCGAAGGTCTCATCCAGACCGTACACCGGCGCGACACAGACATCCTTGGTCCTGAGTAGCTCTACCCACTCATCGCGGGTCTTGGTCTTGAATATCTCCTCGAACTCCCCGGCCATCTGAGGCCACTTCTCATGATTCCACTCTTCCATAAGGAGGTCCTGGCGGTCGATCAACTCGCACAGGTTGGCCCAGAACCACGGCTCCAGCGCCCCGATGGTGATATATTTGCCATCCTTCGTCTCGTAGACAGCGTAAAACGGCGCGCCGCCGATCACTAGCATGTCGCCGCGGGTGGGTATGTGACCGGTATCGAAGTATCCCGCCGCCTCGCCGTGCATCAGCGAGACGACGCCGTCGGTCATAGAGATATCGACGTGCTGCCCCTTGCCGGTGCGCTCGCGCGCCAGCAGCGCCATACAGACACCCAGCGCCGCCTGGAAACTGCCGCCGGAGTAATCGCCGATGAGGTTTAACGTCATCACCGGCGGGCCGTTGCGCGGGCCGATCATGCTCTGCGCACCGCCTATCGATATGTAATTGAGGTCGTGGCCGGGCAGCAGCGCGTACGGGCCGTCCTGCCCGAAACCGGTGATCGAACACAGGATGATCCGGGGATTGATCTTGCTGATCGTCTCGTAATCGCAACCGAGCCGCTTCAGCACGCCGGGCCTGAACTCCTCGACGACGACGTCGGCGTCCTTTACCAGCTTGTAGAATATCTCCTTGGCCTCATCCGTCTTGAGATTGAGCCCGATGGCGCGCTTGTTGCGCCCTTCGACGTTGAACGCGCGCCGGCGCTCGGCGGTCTCATCCTCCATCGTCTCGATGGTCATCGATGCGCGCCCGCCGGCGGCCTCGATCTTGATAATATCGGCGCCCATATCGCCCAGCAGCATGGTGCAGAACGGGCCGGGCCCCAGCCGGGTGAGGTCCACGATCTTGATACCTTCAAGTGCCATTACCATAATTTAACTCTCCTTGGATCAATTTTTATCGATGTTTTAGACACAAACCGTTAGCATCTTAAGCCAGCCGCTTGCGGGTTGTCAACGGCCGCCGCCGACATCGAAGCCGTCACATAAAAACCGGCGGGCGATGATCGTTCAGCATCCGTCGATATGAAAAAGCCTCGCATCAGGGCTTTGCCAGTTCGTCCTGTAGCTCCCGCTTGACCGGATCGAGCCTCTCCGAGAACTGCGCGCGCAGGTCCGCATCGATCCGCGCCCACGCCTGGCTTGCCTCGAGGTTGATGTCTCCGAGGGCGTCACCCGATATCCCGATCCGTTCGAGCGATTCTCGCTCGTCCCTCTCGATGCGCTGCGACTCGCGCCGGAACGTTCGTTCCCGCTCCTCGTCAAAGCCGATAACGAGGCCCGTTATTTTCGCGCTCTTCCTATCGATTATATCCTTCTTGTCGATTGCTAACACGCGAAGCCCGTCGAGCGCGCGGCCCACCCTCGATTGCATTCCATCTCCATCGAGGTCGATGGCCTCAACCAGCCTTGACGCAGCCGCCCTCGCTACCACGGCCCTCTCATCGCCCCCGCGTTTGGCGACATCCTCCTCCAGAACACGTATATGACCGTGTTCCAGGTAACGCTCCGCTATCGCACGTCCCATGGGGATGTACTCTGCTTCCTCTCGCCGTCTCATCTCCTCCGGGGAGAGCTTTCCCAGCCGGTCGGCCTTCTCCATCGCCCTCTCAAATGCGTTCTTGATTTCTCCCATCTCGCCCTCTCCAATCTGGCTATTTTGAAGCATTTCAATTATACTACCCTTTGGCTCTTCAACAAAGGCCTC
>JAYEHL010000044.1:0-4550 GCA_034659515.1 Chloroflexota bacterium
CTGGGAGGACGAAATCGCCAGCGGCGTATGGGACGGCCTGACCGATAACTACATAAGAGTGACGACATTCAGCAACGAGCGATTGAAAAACAGCGTGATAAATGCTAAATTAGGCAACAGTTATGATAAAGATAGAAGGTGTCTGGAGGCCAGTGTAATTTCATGAACGCTACGAACGATACTGGAATAGAGCGAGTAATATGCTAGATAATGTCTCACTGGGAGTCAAAGATGTAAATAAGTACCGTACGCTGGTCGGTAACGAACTGATCGATGAGATAATCGAACTCGGTAAAGACCTGCAGGGCCTGAGGCTCTGTTACATCAACGCCACACCGTTCGGCGGAGGAGTGGCCGAGCTGCTGTTCTCATTCATACCGATAATACGCAGCCTGGGTATTGAAGTGGACTGGAGCGTGATACGCGGCGATCGCAAATTCTTCACAATCACCAAATCGCTCCACAACGCGTTACAGGGTGCGAAGTACCCCCTGCTCAACCAGCAGACCAGGCAGACATACCTGGACAACAATCAGTTCAACGCCCGTGAGATGGATACGAGCTACGATGTTTATGTAATCAACGATCCCCAGCCCGCGGCGTTGCGGCACTTCCGTGACGACCTCGATGCCAAGTGGATATGGCGATGCCATATAGACAGCTCGGAGCCCGACGGTGAGACGTGGCAGTTCCTTAAGCCATACGTAGAGGAATACGATGCCACCGTGTTCACCATGCAACAGTTCGTGCCTCACAATCTGGAGAGCCCGCGCGTCGCCATCATCCCGCCGGCCATCGACCCACTCAGCACCAAGAACATGCCCCTGCCCAACGATGAGGTGTGCCGCCCGATGATCACCAACCTCGGCATCGACCCAAACCGGCCACTCATCATTCAGGTCTCCCGTTTCGACCGCTGGAAGGACCCATTCGGTGTTATCGAAGTGTTTAAGCTTGCAAAGGAAACGGTGCCGGGTCTTCAGCTGGCTTTAGTCGGATCGCTGGCAGACGACGACCCCGAAGGATGGGAGATATACGCCGCCATCCACAAAGAGGCGGACAAATCCAACGATATCCACGTTTTCAGTAATCTGAACGGCATCGGCAACATGGAGGTCAATGCATTCCAGCGCGCCGCCGATGTTGTTATACAGAAGTCCCTCAAGGAAGGATTCGGGCTGGTGGTGACCGAGGCGCTGTGGAAGGCGACGCCGGTAGTCGCAGGCAATGTGGGCGGCATACCCATACAGATGGGAGGGCCGCTGCAACACCTGCTGGTGGATACCATCGAGCAGTGCGCATCGAGTGTCACATATCTTCTGCGATACCCGGAGCTCGCTAAAGGCCTCGGGAGTGAGGGCAGAGAGCACGTGCGAAAGAACTTCCTGACCCCCAGACTGATAAGGGACTGGCTCTCGCTGATCAGGCAACTGGTAATGGATTGATCGCATAAAGAACCGATTCGCAATCTCCCCCAACAGGTAAGCAGCACCATCCGCGCCCCTGAAGTACCGACCGTGGATATCTACAGCCATTTACGTAACGCGGCAGAAACGATTTGCGTATATTTACGGCTTGACATCCAGTATGTAAAAACAGTATCTTTTAACTGAAACCTCTACAAGAAAGGAGCGTTAGATGGTCGGTATTACATCTTACGGCGCCTATATTCCCTGGCATCGCATCAACCGAATGACCATTTACTGGACAATTGGTTTTATCAACCAAGCGACAATAACACCGGGGGAGAAGGCGGTTGCCAACTACGATGAGGATAGCCTCAGCATGGCCGTCAATGCAGGAATGGACTGCTTGACTGGCATCGACCGAAGCAAGATCGACGGTCTTTACTTAGCAACTACCACCGCACCATACAAGGAACGGCAGAACGCAGGCATAATCTCTACCGCACTCGACCTCAAACCTGAATCACGCTCTGCCGACTTTACTTCTTCAGTAAAGGCAGGAACGACCGCTGTGCTCGCCGCATGCGACGCGATCACCGCGGGATCAGCGGACAACATTCTGGTCTGCGCTTCGGATTGCAGGGTAGGCCCTGCAGGGAGTTTCCAGGAGGAGGTATACGGCGATGCGGCCGCATCAGTGCTCATAGGCAAAGATAAGGTCATCGCCAATCTGATCGGAACGCACTCCATCACCTACGACTTCATGGATCACTGGCGTGCCGATGGCGAACGGTTCACCCGCATCTGGGAGGATCGCTGGGTCCGCGACGAGGGCTACGGTAAGTTCGTCGGCGAGGCCATCGGCGGATTGATGAAGAAATACAACCTCACCCCCCAGGATATCTCCAAGGTTTGCTTCCCCGGTATGTACCATCGGCAGCATCCCAACATCGGCAAGAAGCTCGGCTTCGCGCCCGAGCAGCTTCAGGACCACATGTTCACCACAGTGGGCCTCACCGGCGCATCGAATCCGATGCTTATCCTGGTGGCGGCGCTGGAAGACGCCAAGCCTGGCGATAAGATCATAGTCGCCAGCTACGGCAACGGCGGCGACGTGCTGCTATTCGAGGTCACGCCGGAGATCGAAAAATTCGCCCCGCACAAGGGCGTAAAGAAGCACATGGAACACAAGACCGAACTGAAGAGCTACGAGAAGATGGTCACCTTCAACAACGTGCTCACCATCGACACCGCAGGTCGAGGCGACGAGTTATTCAAAACGTCAGCCACTATACTGTGGCGCGACCGCAAGAAGCTGTTCGGCCTGGTCGGAACCAAGTGCAAGGCATGCGGCACCCCGCAGTGGCCGCCGCAGCGCGTGTGCATCAACCCCAATTGCAAAACCATCGACCAGATGGAAGAGTACCGCTTCTCCGACAGGAAGGGAAGTCTGTTCACCTATACCGGTGATAATCTAGCCTTCAGCCCAACGCCACCCGAACTATACGGCATGATCGACTTCGACGGCGGCGGACGGGCGATGTTCAACCTGACAGACTGCAACCTCGAGGAAATTTCGGTAAATATGCCGGTAGAGATGACATTCCGTAAGAGATGGGAAGCCCCTGGCTATGTCGGCTACGGCTGGAAAGGAACTCCTGTACAGGAGTAACGAAGGAGACGAAAATGGCAGAGGGCATTAAAGATAAAGTTGCTATAATCGGAATGGGCTGCACCAAGTTCGGTGAGCTGTGGGACATGAGCGGGCCCGACCTTATTGTCGAAGCGTACAAAGAGTGCATGGAGGACGCCGGCATCGAGATGAAGGACATCGACGCCGCGTGGTTCTCCACTCTCTATCCTATGCAGGGGCTCAGCTCCATACAGCTGTCGCAGACGCTTAAGCTGCCGTATCTTCCGGTAACACATGTAGAGAACCTGTGCGCCAGCGGCACCGAGGCGCTGCGCGGCGCTACATACGCACTGGCCTCGGGAGGCTGCGACATGGCGCTGTGCGTCGGCATGGAGAAGCTGAAGGATGTCGGATACGGCGGCCTTCCCGACCTGCGGCCCCCGCAGGAGCAGTACTGGGCGCCCAACGCGTCCGGCCCCGGCTGCTATGCCATGATGGCCACCAGGTACTTCTCCGTATACGGCCTCTCCCCTGAGGAAGGCAAGAAGATGCTTGCCAGGGTCAGTTGGAAGAGCCATCAGAATGGAGCTAAACATCCTAAGGCACACTTGAAGAAGGCCGTCGAGTTGGACGCCATCATCAATGCGCCGATCATCGCATGGCCGCTGGGTCTGTTCGACTGCTGCGGCGTAAGCGACGGTGCCGCCTCCGCCATCCTTGTGAGGGCGGAGGACGCAAAGAATTACACCGACGCTCCGGTTTACATCAAGTCCTGCCAGATATCATCCTCATCCGGCGAGGATATGTGGTACACGGACTACGATTACGCGCACGCCGAGACCGGCTTCCGCGCCGGGCAGCGGGCTTACAAAGAGGCCGGCATCACCAACCCGCGCGAGGAGATGAGCCTGGCCGAGATCCACGACTGCTTCTCGATAACCGAGGCGGTTACCATGGAAGACCTCCAGTTCAGCCCGCGCGGCAAGGTCAAAGAAGACATCGAATCCGGTTTCTTCGACATCGACGGCGGCCTGCCGATACAGCCGGACGGCGGACTGAAGTGTTTCGGCCACCCCATCGGAGCCTCTGGCCTCAGGATGATGTACGAATGCTACAAGCAACTCCAGGGTAAGGCCGGAGACAGGCAGATCAAGGATCCCAAGCTGGCACTGACACATAACATGGGCGGCTATCCCCCATGGAGCGTCGTCGGCGTAGCTATCGTAGGAGTCTAAACTAACGATTCGAGGAGGGCTCGATGGCTTACATCGAGCCCTCTTTTCTTTCCTTGAAAATGCGCAGGATCAAAATATCACGTAGGGCAGTCCTCGCGGCTGGACTTTTCCGCCACCCTCGTATAATATCTTTCCCGTATGGATTGCGTTCCTGTGAAAACGGAGGGAAAGTCGGGCAATGACGGGTACAAACGACCCCTGTCCTTCCGCGGAAGGACAGGGGTTTTAGGAATATCCCCTGATCTTTTCATCTCCCCCGAGTACGGGGGATCGAAG
>JAYEHL010000045.1:0-4546 GCA_034659515.1 Chloroflexota bacterium
TTTTACGTTGTCATCGCTCATGATCAGTCGCATGGCCCAATCATAAACGGGATGACTCTCTCCTTCAGGCTCATCTCCCTTTGGAAACCGACGCCTCCTCCAGGCTCATTTTCCATTGGAAGAGAGTGGGGCAGGGAGGAAAAGATAGTGGCTGTAGGGCGCTACTACCGGCTTCCGCGCAGGGATGTTGCCGAGTTTGCATTGGTGGTGGAGGATGCGCATCAAGGCAGGGGTATCGGTACTCTCCTGCTTGAGCAGCTGGCGTTTATCGCTCGGGATAACGGCATCCGCTTCTTCGTAGGTGAGGTGTTGATCGAGAGCGAAGAGATGATGCGTGTTATCCAGAAGAGCGGATTCGAGGTTACACAGGAGCTTGAGGAGGATGTATACCGGATTATGCTTGATCTCGCTCCTACGCCGGTGGTGGAAGAGCGCTCCGTTGAAAGGGAAAAGATCGCAACCATCGCCTCTATGAGGGCTTTCCTCAAACCTCGGTCTATCGCCGTCATCGGGGCCTCGCGCAGGAAGGACTCGGTTAGCAATAAGCTCTTCCGCAATTTATTAAGTCAGGGTTTCAACGGGGTTGTGTACCCGGTGAATCCCAATACGAGATCGGTGGCTTCGGTAAGGGCTTATCGCTCGGTGCTCGAGATACCGGATGAGATCGATCTGGCGGTGGTGGTTATTCCGTCCGATAAGGTGCGCGAGGCGGTGGAAAAGTGCGGAAGAAAGGGTGTGCGGGGCGTGGTGGTAATATCAGCGGGGTTCGCGGAATACGGGAACGAGGGCGTTGAGAGACAGGACAGGCTCGTTGAAACAACCCTGAGTTACGGCATGCGTCTGGTCGGGCCTAACTGCATGGGGATTATCAATACCGACCCCGATGTGAATATGAACGCTACCTTCTCCTCCGTGTTTCCTCCGGCGGGAAATGTGGCTCTGGGCACGCAGAGCGGCGCGCTCGGCCTGGCGATTCTGGAGCATGCCCAGAAGCTGAATATCGGCCTTTCAAGCTTCGTCAGTATCGGCAACAGGGCGGACGTTTCGAGCAACGATCTTTTGCAGTACTGGGAGCAGGACCCCGCGACCGGCGTGATCCTGCTGTATCTGGAGTCCTTCGATGCGCCGAGAAGGTTCACGCGGAGGAGGTTCGCGCGCATCGCACGAGGCGTGTCGGTCGTTAAGCCTGTTGTGGCGGTCAAGAGCGGACGGACCGCGGCCGGGTCCCGCGCCGCCAAATCGCACACCGGGGCGCTTGCGGCGACCGAGGTGGGATCGGACGCGCTGTTCAAACAGGCGGGGATAATACGCGTCGATACGCTGGAGGAGCTTTTCGATATGGCGACCCTGCTAGCGCACCAGCCGATACCGAAGGGCAACCGTGTGGCTATCCTGACGAACGGCGGTGGCCCTGCCATACTCGCCGCCGACGCCTGTGCCGCCAATGGACTGGAATTGCCGTCGCTCTTCGAGAAAACGATTGAAGGTTTGAAGGAATTTTTGCCGTCGACAGCCAGTATAGGTAATCCGATAGATATGACCGCTACAGCTACCGCCGAGCAATATAATAAGGCGCTGAATATCCTCGCACAGGATCCGTTTGCCGACATCGTCATAGTGATCTTCATACCGCCGGTTGCAACCAATCTCGAAGCTGTGGCGGCGGCTATAAGCAAAGCGTTGCCTCGACTGCGAAAGCGCGGCAAGACCGTAGTGGCCTCATTCATGGGATATCGCGGGGCGTGCGCGGATCTCGTAACGAAGGAGGGATATTGCGTGCCCAGCTTCGCGTTCCCCGAGTCCGCCGCTCTGTCGCTTGCACGTGCGTATGAATATAGGGAATGGTTGAAGCGGCCTAAGGGACGGGTTCCGGCGATGTATGATATCGATAAACATAGGGCGGCGGCGATAGTCGAGTCGGCGATGGGCAAGAACAAGGACAGGCCTTTTTTGATGGATACCCATTCGATGTCCGATCTCCTCGAATGTTACGGCATAAAGGTGGTTCAATCGATGGACGCGGCCACGCCGGAGGAAGCGGCGTCTTTGGCCGGAAAGGTCGGCTTCCCGGTGGTGCTGAAGCTCCTGTCCGATACGATAATTCATAAGACCGATGTCGGCGGTGTCGCCCTCGACCTGCGCAATCAGGCGGAGGTCAAGCGCGCCTTCGATGACATAAGGGGGCGACTGGAATCGCTGGGACGCTCAAGCGATATGAGAGGGGTGACAGTCCAGAAGATGGTTCGCGGCGGTGTCGAGCTGATCGTCGGTGTGACCCAGGACCCGTCCTTCGGGCCGCTGATACTGTTCGGCATGGGAGGGGTGTATACCGAGCTGTTCAAGGATGTCGCCTTCCGCATTCATCCGCTGACCGATGTCGATGCTGAGGAGATGGTGCGCTCCGTGAATGCGTACAAGTTGCTCAAGGGTTGGCGCGGCAGCCCGGCCGGCGATGTAAAGGCGATAGAGGGGCTTCTGCTGCGGGTGTCTGAGATGATTGAGGACGTGCCGCAGATCGCGGAGCTGGACCTCAATCCGGTCAAGGTGATGGAGAAGGGCAGGGGGTATGTGATCGTAGACGCGAGACTGATGCTTGCGTGAATTTAACTTTAGTCGCATCGTTCCGTAGGCCCGCTTTTCTTGACTCACGCGTTCGTGCAGCCTATAATCCCGATGTGTTCTAAGCTTGCCATCGATGCAGCGCGGCAGATTGTCGCGTATTCATTACAACGGAGGTTATGAATGGCCAGGGTCACTATCGATCTGCCGGAGAAGTTCCCCTTCTCCTTCGATATCGAGGTGCGTA
Organism: Chloroflexota bacterium; assembly: GCA_034659515.1. Classification (GTDB taxonomy): domain Bacteria; phylum Chloroflexota; class Dehalococcoidia; order E44-bin15; family E44-bin15; genus JAYEHL01. The sequence goes on from JAYEHL010000045.1 coordinate 2,807, forward strand.
TGTCCGATGTCAACGCTGGCGCGCATCTCGGAAACCATTTGCTTATCGCGATGCTGAACGAGGCGCATCTGAAGTTCATGAAGCACATAGGCTTCCCCGATATTCTGGTTGATGGCAAGGCTTTCATAAATGTCGATATGTCTGTAATTTACAAGTCGGAGAGCTTTTACGGGGACATATTGCAGATCGAGGTTGCCGCTGGCGATTTCGGCAAGTACGGCTGCGATATCGTCTGCCGCGTCACCAATAAGACGCAGGATCGATTGGCCGCCATAGCCAAGCTGGGGATGATCTTCTTCGATTACGAGACGCGCAAGATAGCCGGGGTGCCGGAGGCGTTCAAGAAGGCGGTTGGATAGGAATAGAGGCTGCTGAAAAAGAAGTGTCCTTACGTGGAAGTATTAAGAGTGGGGGATAAAGGGAGTTATCAGGGATTTTTCAGCACGCTCTTGTTGTTGGTTACATAAATGGGGGGCTTAAATGAAGCTTTTAAAGATTATCAGTTTAATAACACAAACTGAAATAAGTAAATTCTATAACATACTGACGAATGTCATCACAAATATTGATGAATCTATAAATCTCGAAAAGAGCACTGATGCGGAGCATTTCGTAAAAACATTTAGTAAAACCGAGGTATATGAAAAATATAAAGAAGAACTAAGTAAATCGATTAAGGGTGACATTTTCCTCGATATAATTTCAGATATCATCGTTAGAGATGGTAATAGTATTATGTCGCGAGATTGGTTTAAAACATTATTGGAAAAGGAAATCTGCGCATTAGAAGAGAGAATTGGTTATTTTGACTTAATCTTTAAAGGAGAAGTAAGAGATATAGAAAAAGCTAGAATCCGAGATTATACGATTTTGCTTAACTGCACTAAAACAGCGTACACAAATGACTTGGAAAGAGGTGCGGAAACAAAAATTACATTAGATGAGTTATCAATTTTAAAAACATTAAAGAATAGCCTAGACCTTTCAAACGATGAATTTAGAGCTATCTTATTCTATGCAATTGGAACAAAGGAATTAGACAAGTATGACATTGATGAAGTAATAAAAAAGCTTCATGATGCTGGAATTGCTTTTTACAAAAAGAGTAGGTTAGTAATATACGTACCAGATGAAATAGTTTATCTGCTAAGAGAAATTAAGGCTATAAATTTAGCAGATAAATATACTAGGAGAATATTGAAATGCCTTGATGATAAGATGATAAACAAAGTCAAAAAGCTTCATGGGATAAGAGAAGTTGAAAGGCATAAAAAAATAGAAGCTATTATCAAGCAAGGAATTAACATTGAAAGTGTACTAAGTGATGAAATATTCGATGACGAAGTAAGGGAAAGTGATAAAAAGAAAATAATTAATGAGATCATTGAAAGCAAACTGGAGATTCACTTAGATAATTCTGGTAGAACTGTAAATGAGAAAATTGGCAACCTAGTCAAATATTTTAATAATCTGGACAAAGATCCAAATATAGGAATTGCACGAGATGGATATGAAAAGCTTCTTTTAGATTTGAAAACAATGATGCAAAACCTTGAACAGTTAATAAGAAAAGAATTTGACATTGAACCTCGTGTAGAATTAACTGGTGAAACACTGCTTGACTATAATGTAAGACCAAAGGATGTTTTGTACTTATTACCAATCACGGAGCTTAAAAAATTTTGTTTAGAGCATAATGTCTCTTATCGCGGGAAAAATATTATCAACAGTATCTTGGCG
>JAYEHL010000046.1:0-4483 GCA_034659515.1 Chloroflexota bacterium
TGATGTCATCCTACAACCTCAGTAATTTCCTGCGCACTTATTTTACAGTTATATTACTTTGCCTTCTTTCTCCTCCATATCTCCAAGATGATCGCAACCACAACGCCAACACCCGACAAGATACCCAGAAGCTTTGAAGGATACATTTGAAAAACCACGCCGGGAACTGCACCAAAAATCACAAATACAACAATCGGCATCCAAGATTTCATATTTCAATCTCCTATGGTTTCTTAAACTACCTCATGTGGGCTTATTTTAAGAGACAGTGAGTATATTGTCAATTACCACCTATTATTATCTATTTGTGCCTAATAGCTCTCATTATCCTACCATTGTATCAAGATGAACCGGGGAGCATGAGAGTGGGCAGACCAAAGAAGTCGAAACAAGATATAGAACGGATATTCCTTAGCTTCACGGAGACACAAGAGTTTCTAGGTATTAGCCATCAAACCGTATATAAGCTCATGAAGGATGGATTACCTTCTCACAAAATAGGTAAAAAAAGAGTTTTCTTAAAAGAAGACCTCGTTCGCTGGATAAAAGAGCACTAAGTTTTATCCTTCTTACCCCGCCGCCACATTCCCCTCGCCGACGATCTCGACGAGGCGCTGGTGTAGCTCCGGAGTGTAGCTCGCGCCCGGGAGGCGCAGCGTGTTGACGCCGCTGGCCTCGGTGACGCGCAAGCGCACCTCGTCCCTGCCGGGGAACCGGCCGACGACACCGAATATGCTGCGCAGCAGATCGACGTCCGCATCGCCATCAGCGCTCTGCGATATATCGATCCACACGATGCGCCTCGGTGGAGGCGGGGGTGGCTCCTCCTCCGGCAGATAGAGCCGCGCGTTGTCCACGCTCACCTGAATCTGATCGCGGCGCGACTGCACCCTACCGTCGACGAGGAGAATGTTGCCCTCCTCCCACAGCTCCTTGGTACGCTGGTACACCTCCGGCCAAGCATTGACATCGATGGAGCCGTTCAGGTCCTCCAGCGTGACGCTGGCGAAGGGCTTGCCGTCCCGTGTGAAGAGGTGCCTCGCCGTCGAAACCATGCCGGCAACAGTGACGGACTTGCCCACCAGGCTCTCATCGATCTGGCCGCAGAGGGTGGTGTGCATCGCGGCCAGGCGCTTCGCCGCGCGTGTGAAAGGGTGCTCCGAGAGGTAAAGGCCGAGAAGCTCGCGCTCCCACGAAAGCTTTTCCTGCAGCGGGGCATCCTCCCCCTCGACATCGAGGTCCGGGAGCGGGGTCTGCACGCTATCGCCGAAGAGGTCGAACATGGTGGTCTGCCCCGATTCCTGGAGGCGCTTCTCGTGCTGCGCCAGCGAGAGGATGCGATCGATGTTGGCCAGCAGCGCGCCGCGCACGCCGAACGAATCGAGCGCGCCGACCTTTATCAGGCTCTCCAGCGTGCGCTTGTTCAACGCGCGCAGATCGGTGCGGCGGCAGAACTCGGCGATGGAACCGAACTCGCCGCCCTCGCTGCGGACGGCGAGGACCGGCTCGACGGCGCCCGCGCCGACGTTCTTTATCGCGCCCAGCCCGAAGCGGATGGCGTCGCCGCCGTCGTCCTTTTCGATGGAGAACTCCACGAAGCTTTTATTGATATCCGGCGGCAGCACCGCGATCCCCATGCGGTTGCAGTCGCCCACAGCGGAGTGTATTTTCTCCGACTGCCCCATGTGCATCGCCATCAGCGAGCACATGAACTCCACTGGGTAGTTAGCCTTGAAATAGGCCGTCTGATAAGCGATCATGGCGTAGCTGGTGCTGTGCGCCTTGTTGAAGGCGTACCCGGCGAAAGGCTCGATGAGGTCGAAGACCTCGTTCGCCAGCTTCTTGGTGAAACCCTTCTCCTTGGCCCCGGCGATGAAGTTCTCCCGTTCCTTCTTCATTACCTCAGGTATCTTCTTGCCCATCGCCTTGCGGAAGATGTCGGCGGCCCCCAGGCTGTACCCGGCGAACGCCTGCACGATGAGCAGCACCTGGTCCTGGTAGACGATGATGCCGTAGGTGTCGCGCAGGATGTTCTCCAGCGTCTCGTGGGGGAACTTGATCGGCTCCAACCCCTGTTTGGACTTAATGAAGCGCGGGATGTGCTGCATCGGGCCGGGGCGGTAGAGCGCTATCATGGCGGCGATGTCGCTGAAGGTGGACGGCTTCAGTTCCTTTACGAAGGCGCGCATCCCCGTGCCCTCCAGCTGGAACACGCCGGTGGTCTCCCCAGCGGAGAGAAGATCGAATGTCCTCGCGTCGTCGAGGGGTATGTTCTTCAGATCGATGTCGATGCCGCGATTCCGGCGGATCAGATCGACGGTTTTTGACAGGACGGTGAGGTTTATCAGTCCGAGTATGTCCATCTTGAGCAGGCCGATGCGCGCGATATCGTCCATGGAGAACTGGGTCATGGCGATGGCGCCCTCGTCCGTCCGCGCGGGGCGCTGCAGCGGCACGTATTTGGTAAGCGGCTCCTTGGATATCACGATGCCGGCGGCGTGCGTCGAGGCGTGACGCGCTATGCCCTCTAGTCGCTTCGCGTCGTCGACAAGCATCCTGACCGCTTCGTCATCTCCGTAGAGCTGCGCCAGCTCCGGGTTCTCCTCCAGCGCGCTGTCCAGCGTGACGTTGGGCATCGGCGGAATGAGCCTGGCCACACGGTCGACATCGCCGTACGACATGCCCAGCGCGCGGCCCACGTCGCGGACGGCGGCGCGCGCCCCGAAGGTGCCGAAGGTGATGATCTGCGCCACGCACTCGGCGCCCCACTTCTGCGCGGCGTAGGTTATTACCTCATCGCGCCTGTCGTCCTGGAAGTCGAGGTCGATATCGGGCATCTCGCGACGCTCCACGTTGAGGAAGCGCTCGAACACCAGCTTGTGTTCGATGGGGTCGATGTCGGTTATGCCGAGCGTGTACAACACGATGCTGGCGGCTGCGCTGCCGCGAACGCCGACGAGGATGTTTCGTCCCCTGGCGAACGAAACCAGATCGCCGACGACGAGGAAGTAGTTGGCGAAGTTGGTCTCGCGTATGACGTACAGCTCGTATTCCAGCCGGTCGATGATCTCTTGCGACGGCTCGCCGTAGCGCTTCTTCAGCCCCTCGCGGCACAGCCCGGCGAGGTAGTCGTCCGGCGTCACGCCCGTCGGCAGTTCTATCTCGGGAAGCAGCTGGCGTCCGAACTCGAGCTCGACGTTGCACATATCGGCCACACGCTGCGTATTATCGACAGCGTCCGGGATATCGGCGTACAGCTCGCGCATCTCCGCCTCGCCGGTGAGGTAGAATGTCTCACCCATGCTGTAGCGATTGTCGTCGTAGATGGTGGTATTGCGCTGCACGCATAGCAGCAAGTCGTGGGCGCGGAAATCCTCCTTCGTGGTGTAGTGAACATCGCTGGTGGCGACGAGAGGTATGTCGAACTCGCGTGCGAGGGCGATGAGCTGCGGGTTCACCTTATCCAGCTCCGATATGGGGTGCCGCTGTATCTCGATGTAGAAATCGTCGAACGTCCCCTTATACCACAGCGCCGCCTCGCGAGCCTCCTCCTCCCTGCCTTCGAGCAGGAGGCGGGGTATCTCTCCCTGAAGGCAGCCCGAGAGCGCTATCACGCCATCGCGATACTGTTCCAGCAACTCCCTGTCGACGCGGGGCCTGTAATAGAACCCCTCCAGGTGCGCCCTCGAATTCAACTCGGTGATGTTGCGGTAGCCCGTCTCGTTTTTAGCGAGCACGGTCAGGTGGTACATACCCTTGTCGGCGGCCTCCTTTTGCTGCCGCCCGCGCGGCGCGACATACAGCTCGCAGCCGAGAACGGGTTTGATGCTGGCCTCCCTGGCGGCGCGGTAGAACTGGATCACGCCGTACATCGCGCCATGGTCGGTAATGGCGATGCTGTTCATGCCCAGCTGTTTGGCCCTGGCGACGAGATCGTCAATACGGCATAGCCCGTCGAGCAGGCTGTATTCGGTGTGGACGTGCAGGTGAGTAAACATGGGTATGTTATTATAACAGAGATGGAGGCTCCGCTGCTATCAACCCCCTGTATCCCCAATCCTTTCCTGTCATTGCGAGCGAAGCGAAGCAATCTCCTAGCCTATAGCCAAATAAACGACGAGATTGCCGCGTCGCTATGCTCCTCGCAATGACGATAAGGGAGTGCAGAGGGTCTCCCCTCTGCCGGGGTATTAGGGGTGTCCACTGATCTTTTTTTATATTCCCCAACATATAGGGGACTTACAGGGGGTTTGGACGACGATTCCCCCGATCTCGGGGGACAGCAGAGGGTTGATTGTGAAATTCTCCTGCAGTGCTATAATACCCCCATGAATTATCGAGAAGCCTTGCAATACATCCTCAGCTTCACCGACTACGAGAAGCTTCCCGCTTCGGCGTACGCAGCAGCCGACTTCGATCTCAGGCGCGTGGAGGAGCTCCTGCACCGTCTGGGCGACCCGCACCTGGGACCGCGGACGATCCA
>JAYEHL010000047.1:0-4379 GCA_034659515.1 Chloroflexota bacterium
CAGAAAGGTGGCCCTCACTGCGTGCATGCGCAAGCTTCTCACAATCCTGAATGCTATGCTTAAAAATGGTTCTCATTGGTCGCCAGTTTGTATAGAAAACTCTTGACAATCAAGACAGTTGCTACGGGTTTTTATGAAGATAGAGATTGTAGATGTGTAGGGGCGAGGTCGTATCGCCCGCCATTGTGCGCGATAAATTAGGACAATGACAATAGGTAAAGGCGAAGGTGAAGAACACCATCGCCAGCGTAAAGTCGAGAAGAGAGTGAAACATGTTTGAACCGGTGTCGAGCAGGGTAAATTTCCCGGAGATGGAGAAGCGCATAAGCGCATTCTGGAAAGCGGAGCGCATCTTCGAGCGTAGTGTGGAGGAGCGTGACCCTGGCAATCTATTTGTGATGTACGAGGGGCCGCCTACTGCTAATGCAAGTCCGGGCGTGCACCACGTGCTGTCGCGTGTGTTCAAGGATGTCATGCCGCGCTACAAGACGATGAAGGGGTTCTGCGCGCCGCGAAAGGCGGGGTGGGACACCCACGGCCTCCCCGTGGAGCTGTCGATCGAGAAGGAGCTGGGGTTCAAATCCAAGGACGATATCGAGCGCTACGGCGTGGCCGAGTTCAACAAGCTGTGCCGCGATAGCGTGTTCCGCTATGTGAAGGAGTGGGACGATCTCACCGAGCGCATCGGGTTCTGGGTGGACACGGAGCACCCCTATATCACGCTCGACAACTCTTACATCGATAGCGGTTGGTGGATTATCAAGCAGCTGTGGGATCGCGGTCTCATCTATCAGGGCTACCGCGTTACCCCCCACTGCCCCCGCTGCGGCACGTCCCTCTCCTCGCATGAAGTGGCGCTGGGCTACGAGGAGGTAGACGACCCGTCGATATACATCAAGTTTAGAATTATCGCGACTTCACTGGCGGGAACTCCGCTTGGAGATGTCCTGAAAGGCGCCGATTTGGGCGTAAAATCGGCTTACCTCCTTGCTTGGACGACCACACCATGGACGCTGCCGGGCAATACGGCTCTGGCAGTAGCGCCGAACGAAGAGTACGCGGTCATGGAGGGCGAGGGCGATTACATCGTCATGGCCTCCAAGCTGGTCGGATTGGTCGGACTGGAGGGCTACAGCGAGGTTGGCAGGGTTGCAGGAAGCGATCTTGTCGGTGTCAGGTATGAGCCGCTGTTCAACCCGGACGAGTTCGGCGTGGAGCGGAGGCGATTCGAGGAGGGATTGCTGGTGACGAAGTCGCCGGAGCGCGGGCTTACGTACCGCGCCATCGCCGCCGATTTCGTTTCTATGGAGGACGGTACCGGCATCGTGCATATCGCGCCGTCGTTCGGTGAGGACGACTACAATGTGGGGCAGCAGAACGGTCTCGACTTCGTGCGGGACTACGTCGGCCTCGACGGCGTCATCCGCGGCGATTATCCGTTCGCTGGGCGGTTCGTCAAGGATGCCGACCCGCTTATCATCAGAGACCTGAAGATACGCGGGCACCTGTATCGCAAGGAGAAAATCAAGCATACTTATCCGTTCTGCTGGCGCTGCTCCACGCCGCTGCTGTACTATGCCAAGCCTTCGTGGTACATCCGCACCACGGCGAAGAAGGAGCGGCTCATCTCCGGCAACGAGGAGATCAACTGGTACCCGGAGCACATCAAGCGCGGGCGCTTCGGCGACTGGCTGGAGAACAACGTCGACTGGGCGGTTTCCCGCGAGCGGTACTGGGGCACGCCGCTGCCGGTGTGGCGCTGCGAAAGTTGTGGTCGTGACGAGTGCGTCGGCGGTGTCGATGATCTCGGGTCGAGGTCAGGACGACTCCCTGAGCCGCTCGATCTGCACCGGCCATACATCGATGAGGTAGTCCTCGTCTGCGATGGCTGCGGCGGCGAGATGCGGCGCGTCCCCGATGTACTCGATGCGTGGTTCGACTCCGGGGCGATGCCGGCGGCGCAGTGGCACTACCCGTTCGAGAACGCCGGCACGTTCGAAAAGTTCTTCCCCGCCGATTATATCTGTGAGGCCGTCGATCAGACGCGCGGCTGGTTCTATACACTGCATGCACTATCGACTTTGCTCTTCGACCAGCCGTGCTACCGCAACGTCATCTGCCTGGGCCATATCCTCGATGCCAAGGGCGAGAAGATGAGCAAGTCCAAGGGCAACGTCGTCGAGCCGTCGACGGTTATCGACAAACAGGGGGCCGACGCACTGCGTTGGTATTTGCTCACGTCTTCGCCCGCGGGCAGCCCGCGCCGCTTCTCCGCGGAGCTGGTCGCCGAATTACAGCGCAAGTTCCTCAGCACGCTGTGGAACGTGTACTCGTTCTTCGTCACCTACGCCAACATCGACAAGTTCGATCCGAATAACGTCGGCGATGTTAAGATCGAGGCGGAACTGGACCGCTGGGTTATCTCAGACCTGAACCGGCTTATCGATCATGTCGACAGGGCGCTCGACAGCTACGATCCTACCGCCGCGGGGCGCCGCATCCAGGAATTCGTCGACGACCTGTCCAACTGGTACGTGCGCCGGAGCCGCCGACGCTTCTGGAAGAGCGAGAGCGACGAGGATAAGCTGTCGGCGTACGCCACGCTGTATCGCTGCCTGGTTACGCTGACCAAGTTGCTCGCTCCGTTCACTCCTTTCATCGCGGAGGAGATGTACCGCAACTTGGCCGCCTCGCGCGATCCGTCCGCGCCCGAGAGTGTTCACCTGGCCTCATTCCCCGCTGCCGACCTGTCGAAGGTCGACGAGCGTTTATCGGAAGACATTCATCTTGCGATGAAGGTCTCGAGCATGGGGCGCTCGGCGCGCAGCAAGGCGGGTATCAAGGTGCGCCAGCCGCTTTTACGCGTATTTGTAAAAACTCGATCAAAGAGTGAACGAGAGAGCATCGAGAGACTTAAAGGATCGATTCTTGAAGAGCTTAACGTTAAGGCGATTGAATTCATCGAGGATAACAATCAAGTATCCGATGTCGACAGGTTTAAGGTGGTCGAGGATGATGGATATTTAATTGCCATCGATGCTGAGATAACTCCTGAACTGGCCGACGAGGGCCTGTCGCGCGAGGTGGTCCATCGCATCCAGAATATGCGTAAGCAGGCGGGCTTCGACATCGCCGACTACATCACGATGTACTACGAACGCAGCGAGATTATCGACCGCGCTTTGAAGGGCCACACCGATTATATCAAGCAGGAGACGCTTTCGCATGACGTCGTCGAGGGGATCCCCGAGGATGCGTACAAGGATACGCACAAGATCGAGGGGCAGGCGATAACGCTGGGGGTTAAACGGTAAGATTGTTGTAGTGTTCCTTCTCAACACGGGAAGAGCGATGACCCTGGAGTGTGGAGGAGGATTGGAGGTAAAAGAAAAGCCCCCCGTTTGCGCAGGGGGCTTTTTATATCGTCCGTATTTTACGTCGAAACAGGTATCGCAAGTTGATTAGTTACCGGTGGGAGGAAGCTCCGCAAGCGCCTTCTGTATGACCTCTTCTGGAAGCGTGTAATCTTCCAGCTGTCCGGTGAAATACTTCTCATAGGATGCCAGGTCGAAGTGGCCATGACCGCTGTTGTTGAATACTATGACCTTGGACTCGCCGGACTCCTTGCACTTGAGCGCCTCGTCCATAGCAACGCGGATGGCGTGCGCCGTCTCCGGAGCCGGGATATGGCCCTCGGCTCGGGCGAAGCTGACGGCGGCCTCAAAGCAGGGCTTCTGCTGCAACGCAACCGCCTCCATCAGACCGAGTTCATAGAGGTGGCAAATGAGAGCGGCCATGCCGTGGTAGCGCAGCCCGCCGGCGTGGATCGGCGCTGGTATGAAGCCGTGTCCCAGCGTGAACATCTTGATGAGCGGCGTGGTGCATGCCGTGTCGCCGAAGTCGTATTTATAAAGGCCGCGGGTCATCGTAGGACATGCCGTCGGCTCAACCGCGATAATGCGAGTCTTTTTGCCGTCGACGATCTTATCGCGGGCGAACGGCATCTGGAACCCGCCGAAGTTGGAGCCGCCGCCGACGCAGCCTATGGCGATATCGGGGTACTCTCCGATCTTCTCGAACTGGGCGAGCGTCTCAAGCCCGACGATGGATTGGTGCAGCAGCACGTGGTTCAGCACACTGCCCAGCGAGTATTTCGTATCCTCTCGCTGAACTGCGTCCTCCACGGCCTCGCTTATCGCTATGCCCAGGGAGCCGGGAGAATCGGGGTCCTTGGCCAGGATATCGCGTCCGGCCTGGGTCTCGTTGCTGGGACTGGCCACGCAATTGCCGCCCCATACCTGCATCATCAGTTTGCGATAGGGCTTCTGGTCATAGCTGATGCGCACCATGTATACTTTGCACTCGAGGCCGAAAAGGTT
>JAYEHL010000048.1:0-4349 GCA_034659515.1 Chloroflexota bacterium
ATCAACGAAAAGCGAGTTTGTGATTAGTACAAACTTGAACATGCGAAATAACCCCTCAATATCAGGACATACAGTTGTCTGGAGCGACCACCGCAACGGCAGCTGGGATATCTACGGCGCGCGGCTGTCGTTTGAATAAACCGTAAACGAAGGAGCCCCTTACATCATGAAGAACGAGGCTGAAAAGCGAGAAATAGACGCGATCTGCATCGCATGCCAAGGCAAACGCCATGCGCCCTACGCAGTAAAAGACGGCTACAAAGTCTGGAAATGCGAAACATGCGGCACGCTGTTCCTCTTCCCGCCGCCCGGACAAAGCGAGACCGAGTCCACCTACGGCGAGGAATACTTCGCCGGCGCCAAGGAGGGCTTCGGTTACGTGGACTACGACGCCGATAAGGCGGCCATGCGAAGCGTGTTCGAGCGCTATCTAAGGGATTTCGAGCGTATCTTGGGAAAGGCGGGGCGGCTCGTCGATATCGGCGCGGCGACGGGCTATTTCATGAAGATCGTGGGGGAAAGGGGCTGGGTAACCCAAGGCATCGAGATATCCGCATATGCCGCCGAGTTCGGCAGAAACCGAGGGCTCGATATAGAGACCGGCACTATCCACGCCGCGACATTCGAGAAGGAATCGTTCGACCTCGTCACCATGTGGGACATACTAGAGCATGTACCGGACCCGACCCTCGATATCGGCAAGGCCTGCTCGCTCCTGAAACCGGGCGGACTGCTGGCCATCAACACGCCCGATTCCGGCAGCCGGTTCGCCAAGCTCAGGGGTCCCAGCTGGCACCTCCTGGTGCCGCCGGAGCATATCTTCTACTTCAACCGCAAGAGCCTCAAGTTGCTCCTCGACAGGAACGGGCTCGAAATACTCGAAGTCGGCTGCATAGGCAAGCGATTCACACTCGAATACCTGGTGCACATGCTCTTGCGCAAGCAGAAACAAGCCGTCCGGCAGACGTTGCTGCACTTCTTCGAGCGCCATCAGTCCGTCGGAAGGTTACCGATAAGCATAAACTTGAGGGACAACATGTACCTGCTGGCGAAGAAAAAACACGGCAAAATGCCCGAAGCCGCATGATATCGGCAGCGACTCCGACATCTACGGTGCGCGGCTGACATTTGAGGAGTAGGCTGAAAGCGAGGATGCATTGAAATGCTATAACCATCCGGAACGCGACGCCACAGCCACATGCGCAAGCTGCGGCAGGCCGCTTTGCAGCTACTGCCAGGCCATGCTGGAAGGTGAAGCGCACTGCCCGACCTGCGTCGATAAGACTGTTGCACGGGCAGCGGCGGCAGAGCGCGCAAGCCGGATCAAACCACCTGCCGCGGCCTCCGCCAAAGTGGACAGTGCGCACAGAGCCTCCGCGAGCGAAGGTTACAAATTATTGAAGTACTCCCTGATCCCCCTCATGCTCAGCGGCGCGTTAGTCCTCATAGGATTATTCCTGCCATGGTTCGGCTTCTCCTCCACTCCGTTCGAGCCGGTCTCGCAATGGATGTCGGGTTGGAGCATTACGGAATACAACAATACGCCATACACGATATTGGTATGCAGCATATGCATCATCCTTTTCTCCGCATCGGCCTTTATCATCGATCGCCGGCGCGGAAGCATGGAGGCGCTGCAATTTCTCTGCGTCCTTACAATCATAGCCAGCGCCATCTCCGCGATAGCGAGCTTAGTGAACTGGATGATTCTGGAGGACAGTATCAGCTTTATGCTCTTCGGCGAGTACGGGGCCGGGCAATATATTGCCGCGATTTTTTCCACCACCGCCCTGCTGTCCGCGCTTACAGCATCCTTCGCCGCCTGGACAAAAGCTCGTCTCTCAAGATGATATCGTCTAACGAATAGTCGGTATCTCGCTCGATACGCAAGCAAGTAGAAAATAAGGACAGTGACCAATGAAAACCAAAAAGCTTTGCGTGATGGTTTTGCTGGGCATCCTGCTGGTGTCCTGCGCCGGCTGCGGCTCGGGCATCACAAAACCACAAGTCAGTTACGTGCCGGCCGACTGGGCACTCGTGGCGGAAACCGAAGACGACGGGGTCGGGGTGCTGATGTACATGGATAGCGAGGACTTTGACACAATCGCCATCGCATACGGCGAAATATCGGGACTATTCGAAGGGGCCGAACCTGAGGATATGGAGATGCTGACGGAGATCTCCGCAATGTTGATATTCGAAGCCGATGAAACGGGTACGATGACGATAGACAACCTGACGGCCGGATATGCCAAAGCATATGACTCGGATTCTGATACGTACGATTTGTTGATAGCATTCACCTACGAAAACACGCTCGTTGAGATCATCGCGATTTACGACGCGCCCGTCGCAAACGAAGTGGAAGTGATGTCGCTGATAGAGAGCATCTACATGCGATGACAGTCGACCTGGCGAATATAACCGACGGGTTAATTATCCCGGCCATCGTTTAATTAAGACTCAAAAGTGCTATAATCTCCCCATAAACACGCAGGAGGTGCGGGATGGAAAGGCTCTGGACTCGATACCTCGGATTGCTCTTCGTGCTATCGATTATTGTGGCAAGCGTTGGTTGTTCCACATCAACGACATCGCCAACGCCGACCCCTGCCACAAGTTACGTCACGGAGGAGTTCCCCATCAATCCGGTACACCGATACAATCCCGCGGTCTCGGGCGATACCGTCGTCTGGCTGGACAAGACCGAGGGCAACCGGGATATCTACGGCCACGACCTGGCTACAGACGACGAGTTCCCTATCTGCATCGACGCAACCGACCAGGGAGCGCCATCGATATCGGGTGACGTGATCGTATGGAGGGACGAGCGCAACGGCAACGGCGATATCTACGCATACGACCTGGCCGCCGGCACCGAGTTCGTCATTTGCGCCGACGCAGCCGACCAGCGCAATCCCGCCATCGAAGGAAATATCGTCGTATGGGAGGACGACCGCAACTACACAAATTGGAAAGAGGATATATACGGCTACGACGTCGATACCGAAACCGAGTTCGCAGTATGCAATGATGGATATACGCAAAGCGACCCGGACGTCTCCGGAGACATCATCGTCTGGGTAGAATACCGCAACATCAATCCCGACATCTTCGCATATGACCTATCCGTGACTAAGCTGAGCGATGCCGAGTTCCCTGTCTCCACCAACCTCTCCGCGCAGGATTCCCCTGCGATAAGCGGCAGCGTAATCATCTGGCAGGATAATCGCAACGGCGACATCGATATCTATGGCTACAACATGGATACCGAAGAAGAGCTTACCATCTGCACCAACGACTCCGAGCAGCGCAACCCGGACATCGACGGCGATTTTGTCGTGTGGCAGGACAACCGCAACGGCGAGTGGGACATATACGCGTATGACCTGTCGACCGGCACCGAGTTCCCGATTTGCACCGCCCCCGTCGACCAGATGCTGCCGGATATATCGGGCGACGTCGTGGTGTGGGAGGACAAGCGCAACGGCAACGACGACATCTACGGCACGTACATCTCACTGAAGGAGTAATGAAGGCGGAGATAATCTCCATCGGCACCGAGCTTCTGCTGGGCGAGATCACAGATACCAATGCCTCCTATCTCGCATCGCAGCTCCCCTTGCTCGGCATCGACCTGCTGTGGGTCACGCAGGTAGGCGACAACATGGATCGCCTCAGGGAATGCATCGAGCGGGCCTGGCAGCGATCCGACCTGATCATCGCTACCGGCGGGCTCGGCCCTACCGAGGACGATCTGACGCGCGAGGCGATAGCCACCGTGCTCGGCGAGGAGCTGTACGTCGAACCCGCCCTTGAACGAACCCTGCGCGAATTCTTCGCCCGCCGCAACTTTCCCATGCCGGAGAACAATATCAAGCAGGCCACGCTCATACCATCGGCGCGGGCGATACCGAACCACAGGGGCAGCGCTCCGGGCTGGTGGATAGAGGCGCAGGATACTCCCTCCTTGGAGGCCGGAGAGGCCCCTGCAGAAGGCCGCCGGAAAAGAGGTGCCCTTCCGCGGAAGGGCCGGGAGTTTGAGGGTGTCCCTCAAATTTACAAAAAACCCCACATCATCATCACTATGCCCGGGCCTCCCGCCGAGATGCAGCGCATGTGGCTGGACGAGGTCTTTCCAAAACTAAAGGAAGCGGTCGGCGGCGGGGTCATCGTCTCCAGAACGATCAAAACGCTCACCATGACCGAGTCCGGCGTGGCCGAGACGCTGAGATCGATAATCGACTCGGCCAACCCCTCGCTGGCCGTATACGCCAAGACCGACGGCATACACGTACGCCTGACCGCCAAGGCAAAATCCGACAATGAAGCAACGGCGATGATATCGA
>JAYEHL010000049.1:0-4342 GCA_034659515.1 Chloroflexota bacterium
TGTGTTTTTGCCGTGCTCGCCGGATGTGCTGGAAACGTGGCGATAGACACCGACGCCGTTTATGGTGTCGCCTCAATACAGACGGATAACTACGCAAACGAGACTTTGGAGTATTATTATTACATACCGTCGTCCGTCATTTATGACGCTGCCGTGTCGTATCCGCTTTTGATCGCCGTGCCGGGGCTGTCCGGACACGGTGAGAATTTTGTATCGCAGAGCATGAGGGATTTTGCTGCCGAGAATGGTTTCGCCGTCGTCGCGCCGTCGTTTCAGTTTGATGAGCGTAACTGGGATTCGCAGCAGAGCTATCAGTATCCGTGGGTGTGGTCCGGGGATGCGTTGATCGACATCGTTGAGCAGGTTGAGTTGGATAACGGGATAACGTTCTCGGATTGGTACCTGTTCGGGTTCTCCGCGGGCGCTCAGTTTTCGCTACGGTTCTGTGTATGGCAACCCGATCTGTGCGCCGCGTGCGCCGCGCATGGAAGCGGCGGCACCGTAATACCTGAAGAGTACGTCGACGTTGCGTTCTTCGTCACTGTGGGCAATCAGGATACGTCGCGTATTCCGAAGGCGCAGGCATTCTATAACGCCGCCAGGTATTTGGGTATCGATGTGATATATGAGGAGTACGGCGTCGGCCACCAGTTAAGCTACGGTCAGATCGACGACAGCCTGGAGTTTTTCAGTGGCGTGGATTAAGGCGTTGTGTAAAAGGGAGGTAGACCGAGTGGCGCAGTACAAATGTGATAAATGCGGTGCCGATTTCGAGGTCGAAGACGGGATGACGGAGGCCACTTGCCCTAAGTGCGGCAATGTAGTAGAGCATCGATCTTCCAATTTAAAGCGGCGCATCCGCAGTCCGAAGTATCAGCTGGGTATACTGCTTGCATTGCTCGCGATAATGGCCGGCGTGTGGGCATCCGTTGATATTGGGGATTCCGGCGGAGCGCAATCGTCCTGCGTTTCCGAGCCCGGTACTGACTGGATCGAGTACATAGGCGGCGAACCGCGAGCGGCTGATATCGGGCGGGTTTCCTTTGACCTGTATCAATGTAATTCGGATGACACCGTTCGAATCGTAAATATAAAATTAATACCGGGTGACGGCGGGACAGTGACGAATATTTGGAGCCCCTGGTTTCGACCCGGCGATGAGTTATTGACAGTGGATTTTATTAATGCGGAATTGATCGAGCAATATCCGTACGAGGAAGAGTACTATGGCAGGCTGGATACTTGCTATAAGTATATTGTCGAAGCCGCGGATGACCATTACGGTTACGATATGCTCACAAACCACGCCTATTTACATATAAGAAGCACTGACCGGCTTCTCAGCATAGGTCCCAATCCGCAGTCTTATTACGCACAAGATATAATTGCGGTGGCCGTTCCTCTGAGCGCGAATGTAACCAGCATTTACAACTATAGTCCGTACCGGCATATAACCCTGGATGATTGGGACGTTTTTTATTACGATGTTACCGATATAACTTCACACGTTTCAATCCACATCGCGTACATACCCGGCGAGGATGCGCCGCCGCTCAATTGGTCCGAGGTGGAGGCGCTGCGTTAGAAAGGCGGGGCAAACAATTACCTCTGCTCGAAATGTGGCTGCTGACTTCTGATAACCGTTTATCAATCGATGATTTGTGTTCACCATCGTGCGTGCTTATGCTATTATATATGGGCGAATGCAAATGAGCCTGCGAGGGTGACTTCGTTATCGCTTAGTGGTTCAAAGATGAAGACGTCTACTCAATATCTGATCGGCATGGGCATCTTCACCCTGGCGACCGTGTTGCAGGGCGTAGGGGTCGTTCGTTATATACAACGGATGCCGGACGATAGCGTCGGCATTACACTGTTCGTGGTTGCGACGGTCGCTTTCGCGCTGGGGGCTGCGGGGTTTTATTTCAGGTGGGTCAAGGCTAGGCGGGATGCGGCCGGAGGCAGCCCGAAGGGCGAGTAATTCGGCTTGAGCGAAGTATAAATATCTAAGGCGTAACGAAGGGGATCTTACTATGTACAGAGAAAAGATAAAGGTTCTGGATTGCACGATCCGTGACGGCGGCCTGATCAACAACCACGATTTCGATTTGAGGTTCGTTCGCGAGGTGTATAAGGCCGTTGCCGAAGCGGGCGTGGACTACATGGAGGTCGGGTATAAGAATTCCAAGGAGCTTTTTTCGACCGAAGAGTATGGCGCGTGGAAGTTCTGTGACGATGAAGACATACGCAAGGTCGTCGATGGGATAGCATCGAGGACAAAGATCGCCGTGATGGTCGATGTCGGTCGCGTGAATCCGGATGACGTGGTGATGGCCGATGAGAGTCCTGTGGATATGATCAGGGTCGCTTCGTATGTCAAGGACATCGATAAGGCGATATATTTGGTGAACCACTTCGCTGATAAGGGCTATGAGACCACGATAAATATTATGGCGATCTCCCGCGACAAGGGGCCTGAATTGGATGAGGCATTGAAGCAAATTCAGAACGAGA
Organism: Chloroflexota bacterium; assembly: GCA_034659515.1. Lineage (GTDB taxonomy): Bacteria > Chloroflexota > Dehalococcoidia > E44-bin15 > E44-bin15 > JAYEHL01. The sequence goes on from JAYEHL010000049.1 coordinate 2,515, forward strand.
GCAGGGTGGGTGTAGTCTATATTGTGGACAGCTTCGGGGCGCTGTATCAGGAGTCGGCTGAGGATCTGGTGAAGCGGTTCAGGGGTATCCTCGAAGGCAAGGCGGTTGGTTTTCACGCTCACAATAATCAGCAGCTAGCTTTCGGCAATACCATCGAGGCGATAATCCACGATGCGAACTATCTCGATGCCACGGTGTACGGCATCGGCCGGGCTGCAGGGAACTGCCCACTGGAACTGCTGCTCGGCTTCCTCAACAACCCCAAGTTCGATATCCGGCCGGTATTGGATTTGATTTCCACGGAGTTCATACCACTGAAAGAGAAGATAGAATGGGGTTACATCGTTCCTTATGCGATAGCGGGTATGCTCAACGAACACCCGAGGGCTGCTATGGCTCTGCGTAACGGCAATGATAAAGAGAGCTATCGCCAGTTTTACGATAGCCTCACCGCCAGCGGGTTGGTGGAATAAAGGACAGGGCCGGCATGGATCTGGATCGATTCCGCATGCTGCCTCTCATGGGTATACTGCGCGGCGTGGAGGCGGACATCATCGATCCGGTTATTGAGAGTGCGGTGACTCGGCGGCATTCGGTTCAAGCGTGTTCTGCGAGGAGTGGCTCAGGGCGCGCGACTTCGATTCTATCGGTAAGAGTATAAGGGCCTTAATCGCCGGATACAGCGGCTGTCGATAACCGTTACCATATTCCTTCTTCTACACATGTTCGGCTGATTCGCTGCGGCCGTATCTGTGAAATGTTTAGGGCACGTCGATATCACAAGATTTTGCTTTTCGCGTACGCCGTTTGCAGGGCGAAGGATAAGGTTTAAGGGTCGATGAAAAATCTGCGAAAATACGGAACTCCGCCTTTTAGCGTAGCCGTGATCCACGGCGGCCCCGGCGCGCCCGGCCAGATGGCTCCGGTCGCCCGTGAGCTTGCAAAGGATCGAGGCGTGCTGGAGCCGCTACAGACGGCTGCAACCCTCGACGGGCAGGTTGCGGAGCTGCGTGACATAATCGAAAAGCACGGAAGTCCCCCGGTCATCTTAATAGGTTCGTCATGGGGAGTGATGCTGGGCTACATCTTCGCCGCTCGCTACCCTTCGCTGGTCGGCAAGCTTATCATGGTCGGCAGCGCTGTATTCGATAACAGCTATGCCGCTGGGATACAGAAGACGCGCCTCAGCCGCCTCGATGATGAATCCAAGCGCGAGGTCTATTCGCTGGTGAAGGAGCTGAACAATGACGCCGTCGACGATAAGGATGGGCTATTGAAACGTCTCGGTGAGCTGTTCACCGGGGCCGACGCCTACGATCCGATAACACTCGACACCGAGGTTATCGAGGTTAGGTTCGATATCCACGATGGGGTGTGGCGCGATGCTCTCAACCTCAGGAGGAGCGGCGAGCTTCTGAGTCTCGGAAAGCAAATAGAATGCCCCGTTATAGCCATCCACGGCGATTACGATCCCCATCCGTCCGATGGGGTTGAGAAACCACTATCGATCGTGTTAAAAGATTTTCAATTCATTCTGCTTGAGCGTTGCGGTCACCTGCCGTGGATCGAGCGCCACGCGAGGGAGCGGTTTTACGAGGTGGTGAGGGGGGAGCTGGGGTGAGAATTAGGTTTCTGTAACTCAAACAGCTCATTGTTGGCTTGTTTCATAGATACAATCAAACATAAATATCTCACTAGAAAAACCTGCTTGTCTTGTCCAGAACGTAATCTCTGGGATTTCATCAGAGGAAGCGATTATTTTAGCTGATTGGACTTCGTTAGGTAATGTTTCCGGGACATATAGGGAAACAAATGAAGAATTAAGATT
>JAYEHL010000050.1:0-4322 GCA_034659515.1 Chloroflexota bacterium
AAATGGGCGAAGATGGGGTGCAGCTGAAGAGTTACCCGAAATATACATTGACAACAATGTTTTCAAGGAGGATCAAACAGTGTTTGTTTTTTCACACAAGCTCTTATTTTTTATCACCTTACTCATACGAGGAGGAAACAGGATGGGCATCCTTGAAGAATACAAACAGAAACGGGATAAGATACTGCAAATGGGAGGGGCCAAGGAAGTTGGCAAGCAATACGAAAGGGGGAGCTGGACTGCCAGGGAGAGGATAGAATACTTCTTCGACCCGGGCACTTTCACTGAGCTCGGTCTATTCGTTAAACATCGCACCACAGCCTTTGGCCTCGATAAGAAAGAGTTTCCCGCGGAAGGTGTTATCACCGGCTTCGGCGAGATTAACGGCAGGCTGGTCGTAACCGCCGCCGAGGACTATACCACAATGGCGGGAACCTTCGGCGAGTACCACGGCAAGAAATTTTCCGAGGCGATCACGTTCGCTAAGGACATGGGAGTGCCCTTCGTCGGGATGAACGACTCCGCAGGAGCGCGACTTCAGGAAGGAATGGACACCCTGCAGAGCTATGCATGGCTTTTCAGGTCTCAGATACTGGCTTCAGGAATTATTCCCCAGATTGCGCTGATAATGGGACCTTGCATTGGAGGCCAGGCATATCACCCTGTGATGCAGGATTTTGTTTTCCAGAACCGGAATACGGGAAGAATGGGCATTGCAAGCCCTGCTTTCGTTAAAACCCAGACCGGAGAGGAAATAGACCTCGACACCTTGTGCGGCACCGACGCTCATGCCATGAAGTCGGGTGAGACGCATGTTGTGGCCGAGGACGACCAGGACTGTTTGGATAAGGCGAAGGCACTGCTGGACTTTCTTCCCTCCAATAACAAGATGGAGGAGCGCAGAAAGACCTATCGTGAGCTCGACGACGATCCTTACAGAGAAATTCCCGAGTTGAATACTCTGGTGCCGGACGATCCGCTAATTGCCTATGACATGCACAATATAATAAACAGGATCGTCGATGACGAATACTTCTTCGAGATTCACGCAGACTTCGCCCCCAACGTCATTGTAGGATTCGCCAGGTTTGGCGGACGCCCTGCTGGAATCGTGGCCAGCCAGCCTTCCTTCGCCGCCGGAGCCATAGACTGTGACGCGGCCGATAAGATCGCAAGATTCGTCAGATTCTGCGATCTTTTTAATGTCCCGCTAATAAACCTCCACGACGTTCCGGGGTACTGGATAGGATCGGCGGAGGAATGGAAGGGCATACTGCGCCACGGCGCTAAAATGATATATTCCTACATCGACGCCACCGTGCCTAAGATCACGATCGTCGTGCGCAAATCGTTCGCCGGTGCATATACCGGAATGTGCTGCAAAGATACCGGGGCCGATTTCATGTTCGCATGGCCCGGAGCGAAGGTATGCATCGTAGGCGCGGAGACGGCCGCCAGCATCATCTTCGCTCGTGAGATCAAAGAGGCGAAAGATCCCGAAGAGATGAAGGCCAAACGCATAGGCGAGTACAGGGATCTCTTTGAGAATCCGTACTGCGGTGCGGCAAGAGGGTTTATCGACGATGTAATCATGCCCAGTGATACCAGGGCGGTAATAAACAGGGCATTGGATATTCTTGAAAACAAGACTGTCGCCAGGCCTTACAGAAAGTACTCAAACATCAATCTGTAAGCTGTAGAATCGCCTCAGGACAAGGTAGTCGGAGAGATTTGAGGTTGCTGTAAGACAGAGCATTAAAAAAGGAGAGGTCATATTGGAACTCACTCAACATCTCGGCCAATTGATAATCGAGCCGATGTATGACCGGAGGATAAACTTTAATGGACTTTAAATTTAATGCAGAACAGGAGAAACTGAGACAAGAAGTCCGCGAATTCATCGAGGATGAGTTAGCGAAAGGCAATTTCGAGACACATTGTGACGCGTGGATGGGCGGATATTCCGCGGAGTTCTCCCGCAAGATGGGCGAGAAGGGCTGGATCGGCGTGTGCTGGCCCAAGGATTGCTACGGACAGGGAAAAGGATATGTAGATCGGATGGTGATCACCGAGGAACTGGTCCGATACGGGGCGCCGGCGGCGGCACACTGGTTCGCCGATAGACAGATGGGCCCCTCGATCATACGCCACGGCACGAAGGAACAGCAGGACTTCTTCCTGCCCCGGATCGCCAAAGGAGAGTTCGTCTTCGGCATCGGTATGAGCGAGCCCGAGGCAGGATGCGACCTGGCGTCGTTGAAGACAAAGGCAGTTCCGGATGGCGATGATTACGTGATAAACGGGCAGAAGGTGTGGACCAGCGGTGCACAACATATCGATTATATCTACCTTATAGCCCGCACCGATACCGAAGTCCCCAAGCACAAGGGTATCAGCGAGTTCATAATCGATATGAAAACGCCCGGCATCGATGTTCGCCCGCTGATCGATATGACCGGCGGACATCACTACAACGAAGTGTTCTTCGATAACGTGCGTATTCCCAAAACGACCCTGGTCGGCGAGCTGAACAAAGGCTGGTACCAGATCGCGCAGCAACTCGACTTTGAGCGAAGCGGAGTGGAGCGTCTGATGACCAACTATCCGCTGCTCGAGGATATCATAAAATACGTAAAGGAAACGCAGCAGCATGGCCAGCCGATGTCGAAACAGATCAACGTGCGGCAGAGCATAGCCGATCTGATCATAACCTTCGAGGCCGGACGCCTGCTTACATATCGCGTCGCATGGGTGCTGGACCAGGGCAAGCTGCCGACAACCGAGGCCGCGCTGGCCAAGGCGTTCTCAACGGCCTTCGAGCAACAGCTGGCACAGGTCACCAGCCAGATACCGGGGCTGTACGGAACGCTGCGCCAGGGATCGAAAGGCATACCGCCGTCATTCCGCGAGCCGCCGGCGGAGTCATACCTTTTCTCGCCCGCCTATACCATACAGGGCGGAACAAATGAGATACTGCGAAACATCATCGCGGGAAGAGGTCTGGGGCTGCCGTCCAAATAGGAACGTACGCAAAATCAATCGAAACGCGATCAGGGCGATGTTTATGCATCGCCTTGATTTTGTAACGCCGTTATGTCAAAATTCCCTGGTATCGTATATTTAATAGAAAAGCGCTGAGAAAGGCAAATGGAGATTATTCCGGCTATAGACTTGAGAGGCGGCAAGTGTGTGCGCCTGTATCAGGGTGATTACTCACGGGAGACGATCTTCTCCGAGGACCCCGTAAGTGTGGCGAAACACTGGCAATCGCTGGGAGCAAAGAGGATTCACGTCGTCGATCTGGACGGCGCCGCACAGGGGGAAGTCTGTCACACCTCGACCATATCCGACATCGCCGGCGCGGTGAACGTGCCGGTTCAGATGGGCGGCGGCATACGAACCCTGGATACGATCGAGTCGGTCATGGGGATCGGCGTGGAGCGCGTCATCCTGGGCACGGCGGCCATCGAGAACCAGTCGCTGATCGAACAGGCTTGCGAACGGTTCGGGAACGGGATCATCGCCGGGGTGGACGCCCGGAACGGATACGTCGCTACCCGGGGCTGGGTTTCAAGCAGCGAAGTAACGGCTACCGATCTGGTGGAGCGCATGAAATCCATCGGCGTGCAGCGATTCGTTTACACCGACATCTCACGCGACGGGACGTTGACCGAGCCGAACTTCGATGCCATCTCCGAACTGATCTCGAAAACTGGCGTCACGGTCATTGCTGCGGGCGGCATATCTTCAGTCGAACACCTGCAAAAACTGTCGAAAACCGGAGTCGAGGGGGCGATCGTGGGTCGCGCCCTGTATACCGGCCATATCGACCTGAAGAGGGCGCTTGAGAGCATCGTATAAATGTAGACTCTGGGAGGGACAATGCTTAAATTCGATGATAAAGGCCTGATACCGGCCATCATACAAAACGCGGACAGCGGCAAGGTGTTGATGCTGGGTTATATAAACGAGGAGTCGTTGAAGAAGACGCTCGAGACCGGCAGAGTTTGTTTCTATAGCCGGAGCCGTCAGGAACTGTGGCTCAAAGGTGAGACATCGGGCAATTTTCTGAACGTACGCGAGATACTGAGAGACTGCGATGAGGATACGCTTCTCATCAGGGTAGACCCCTCGGGTCCAACCTGCCACACCGGCGCGGAGAGCTGCTTTTTCCGAAAGCTGGATGAGGACTAGGGTCGTTAGCTCTTTTACCCCGTAAACGCACGAGGCATGTCTTGAACACCGATCGACACCTGTCATCGTCCGCCTTCCCCTCGATCATTGCCTGACTTGATCAGGCAATCCAGAAAGGGGCGAATGGC
>JAYEHL010000051.1:0-4304 GCA_034659515.1 Chloroflexota bacterium
AACCGAAGGAATCGGGATTAAGTGCTACTTTGCACATCCGTATGCTTCGTGGGAAAGAGGCACAAATGAGAATGCAAACGGCCTCATTAGATGGTATTTCCCAAAAGGCACGGATTTCGCTGAGATACCTGATGAGCAGATAGCTCTCGTGGAGAGCCTATTGAACAATCGACCAAGAAAGTGTCTGAGATTCAGAACTCCCTTGGAAGCAGCTGCTTCATCTGTTGCACTTCATTATTGAACCCGCGCTTGTAATAAAATCGTAGCTGAATTATAATTGAAGCTCGACTCGAAGCGATTATGGCGACAAAGAAAAGAGACTTCTACGAAGTATTGGGTGTCCCCAAGACTGCATCGGCTGAGGACATAAAGCAGGCCTTTAGGAAACTCGCCTTTAAGCACCACCCCGATCGCAACCGCGAGGATGGCGCCTCTGAGAAGTTCAAAGAGGTCAATGAGGCCTATGAAGTTCTCTCCGACCCGGAACGCAGGGAGGCCTATGATCGTTACGGGCACACCGGCGAAACATTCGGACGCGGATTCGATAACGACATCTTCCGCGGATTCGGCGGCTTTGGAGATATCTTCGAGTCGTTTTTCGGGGGCACCACCACGAAATCGAGGAGCGGACCTCAACGTGGCACCGACCTTCGCTACCACCTCACCATCGGCTTCGAAGAGGCGGTATTCGGTTGCGAGAAAGAGGTTAAGATACAGCGCGTCGAGTACTGCTCCAAATGCCAGGGAACAGGCTGCGAAACGGGTAGCCGGCCGGTGAAATGCCCGGACTGCAACGGTGCCGGCGAGGTACGCCAGGTGCAGCGCAGCTTCTTCGGACAATTTGTGAACATCGTGCCGTGTTTGCGATGCGGAGGAGAAGGACAGGTCATCTCAACCCCCTGCGCCCAGTGCAAAGGATCGCGATACGAAGAGAAAGACCGCCGCATCGCAGTATCCATTCCGGCGGGTGTGGACGATGGCGCGCAGGTTCTCATCACTGGCGAGGGAAATGCCGGAAGGAAGGGCGGCAATCCCGGAAACCTGTACATAACACTAGCGGTCAAGGAACATAAAATGTTCAAACGGCATGGCAACGACATCTTGTTCGATCTGCCGATAACCTTTCCACAAGCGGCGCTGGGCGATGAAATCGACGTCCCGACTATCGACGGCTCGGAGAAAGTTAAGATTGCTACAGGCGCTCAAACAGGCAAAGTGATACGCCTCAAAGATAAGGGGGTCCCACACCTCCGTGGCGGGGGGCGCGGCGACCAGCTGATCATGGTTCACGTAGTCGTCCCCGAATCGCCTACCAAAGAGCAGCGCAAACTGCTCGAACAGCTGGGCAAGACGCTGGGGCCGGCCACGATGCCGAAAAGGGATAAAGGGTTTTTCGATAAAATCAAAGACGCCTTCGAAGGCTGATATATAGTCGTCGATAGAATCAGATGCAACGTTTTTTTATCCCGCGGCAAGCCATCGACCGGGACAAGGTCACGCTCAAAGGAGATATAGTCCATCAGGTCAGAGACGTCCTTCGAATGAAAAGCGGCGACCGTATTCTGGTATTGGACGACAGCGGCTGGGAATACGAGGTAGTGCTCAATCAGGTGGATAGAGACAGAGTCGCCGGCACTATATGCGATAGTGTCGAGATCGCCGAGACCGACATCAAGATCACATTGTATCAGGCGATGCTCAAATCGGATAAGTTCGAGTTCGTCCTCCAGAAGTGTACCGAGATCGGCGTGTCGACATTCATCCCCATCGTAAGCGAGCGATGCGTTGCACGGCAAACTGGCGCCAAAAAGCTGGGTCGCTGGAACAAAATACTGACCGAGGCAGCAGAACAATCGGGAAAGGGGAAGCTGCCGCGACTTTGCTCCGTCACCACATTCCAGCAAGCCTGCCAGCTGATCGAAGGGTTTTCAATGATTTTTTTAAGCGAAGTTAGCGCACCGGGACTGCGCCAGATCCTGCACGATAATTATTCTCCGGAGATTCATACGGGGGTAAACATCTTCGTCGGTCCGGAAGGCGGTTTTTCACCATCGGAAGTGCAAACAGCGCAAACGCGCGGTATAATGCCTGTCACCCTGGGCAAAAGTATCCTGCGGTCGGAAACCGCCGGCCTGGTAGCATCCACAGCAATCTTGTACGAATATGGTGAGTTCGATAGACCTTTGAACGGAAACTCAGATGCGCTATAATACCACAAACAGAAGCCAAGAGAGCTGCCATGATTAAACGTCCGATATCCGTAGCCTTCGGTATTATTTTCCTCTCACTCATAGCCGCGCTTATTGTATTATCGATAAACCAGGAGTCCCCTTCCGCAAATCTAGAGGGCAAAATCGCCTTCGTATCCGACAGGAGCGGAAACCTGGAAATATACACGATGAACGCCGACGGTTCCAACCAGATCATGCTCACCAACGGCTCAGCCATCAGCGACTGTCCCACCTGCAAGTTGCCCGATAATGACTATCCCAGCTGGTCGCCGGACGGGAGCCGCCTAGCCTTCCACACAAATCGCGACGACAACTGGGAAATTTACGTCATGGATGCCGATGGCTCAAACCAAACGAGGCTAACCAACAACTCCGCCATAGATATGTTCCCCTCATGGTCACCGGACGGTAAAAGCATTGTCTTTACGTCAGTCAGAGACGACAACTATGAGATATACATGATAGAAACTGACAGCTCCAACGAAGCCAGGCTCACCAACACCTCCTCCTCTAACAACGCGCCCTCATGGTCGCCAGATGGAGAACATATCGCATTCCACTCCAATCGCAATGGGAACCTCGAGATCTATCTAATGGACTCTGACAGCTCCAACCAGTCAAGGATAACCAATAACTCAGCCGCCGATACATTCCCCCGATGGTCGCCGGACGGCGAACGTATCGTTTTCCAATCCAACCGCGATGGAAATTGGGAAATATACGTAATGGACTCTAACGGCTCCAACCAGATCAGACTTACTAACAGCGACTCAGACGACGTGCTTGCCTCGTGGTCTCCCGACGGCGAACGCATAGCTTTTCACTCGAAACGCGATGGCAACTATGAGATCTATATAATGAACGCCGACGGTTCCAACCAGATCAGGGTCACCGACAATCAGGCTATCGACGTCATCCCATCATGGACTATGGCGGATTAGCTTTGTAAAGGGATAAATAAACTATGAGTACAGTACGGAGGTGGGAGATCGCACTAACGGTATTGCTGATTGCGATTATCGTGGCTGTTATCTTCATTGCAACACATAGAACAAACCCTTTTTGTGAAATCAACGGCAAGATAGCATTTAGCTCAAGCCCATTGATCGATTACGAAATCTATCTCATGACAGACAACAACTCCAACATTATTAATCTTACAAACACCTCAGGTAGTAATAAAGCACCTGCGTGGTCACCTAACGGCACAATAATTGCATTTTCTTCATACCGAGACGGAAATTGGGAAGTATATGTAATGAATGCCGATGGATCGAATCAGACTAATCTCACGAACAGCTCTGCTGATGATATAGATGCCTGGTGGTCACCAGATGGAAGCAAAATTACATTCTGCTCAAATCGAGATGGTAATTATGAGATCTATACAATGAATTCAAACGGCTCAGATGCAACATGCATCACCAACAATTCTGCTAATGATATCTTTCCTTATTGGTCTCCAAGCGGTGACAAGATTACGTTTTCATCAAATCGCAATGGAGACTACGAAGTATATATCATGGATACCAATGGCTCTAATCAACTCAGATTAACAAACAGTCCTGGTGATGATGTTGATGCGAGTTTATCGCCGAATGGCATCAGAATAGTGTTTGCCTCCGAGCGCACCGGCAACTCCGAAATATACACTATGAATGCCGATGGCACCGATGTCACAAAGGTTACTGATCATCCGGAATGGGACGGTTGTCCCTCTTGGTCTCCAGACGGAAGCAAAATTATTTTTTCTTCAAATCGAAACGACAGTCCTGATATATACACGATGGATTCTGACGGAGAGAACTTGACCAGAATCACTTATGAAACATACAGAGAAATTACGCCGCGCTGGGCGCCTTAAAGCCACAGCAAATCCGCTATCATAAAATCCGGATAAAGCGGGGTTGGGAGCAATGGTAAATCGAACAGCTATTCTAACATTCCCGAGCATATTGATAATGATATTGCTAGTATTCCCAGCTTGCACAAGCAGGGATAAACCTGACTCCGAGCCCACACCCCTTACTCCATATTCCACCCCTCAAAAAACACTAAACCTGACGAAGACAG
>JAYEHL010000052.1:0-18028 GCA_034659515.1 Chloroflexota bacterium
CCTACGCTACCTTTTACTGTGCCTATAACTACCGTATCCGAAACAGCTGTGAGTTCTTCTACAGATGAGTACGTCCGAAAATCTACGGATATAAATCTTGTAGCCGATGGTACCTCGTGTCAGGCACTGCAAACCATATTGTCACTACCAGCAAAGACGCAAACACTGGGGGCAGCATTATTGTGAAAAGCTTATTACTTCCATACTTCATAATCGTTTCCTCCTGCAATATATCTTCACTACATTAAGCTATTCCCTTTTTAAAAAGGACGTCCGATGGGGCTATTTTGTTCCATGCATAAGGTGATTGTTGATTTTTTAGCTGACTGCACCGTCGGTTTTATCGCGCTCGAATCAATAATTTAGCCGCTGCATGTTCGCAGATTGACACCTTTTTTGGGATAGGATACACTCAATGACAGTTATCCATAATCCTGAATGGAGGTACAATGGCTAGCAAAAGCAAGAAGGAATGGAAGGAAACTACGCTCGATAAGGTGCTCCAGAAGTCCCAGGAGCGCCAGAAGCGTTTCGAGATCAGCTCGGGGACCGAGGTCGATGCGCTTTACGCGCCCGAGGACCTCGCCGGTCGCGATTACAATGAAGTGATAGGTTACCCCGGGGAGTATCCCTTTACCAGAGGGATACAACCGACAATGTATCGCGGCAGACTGTGGACAATGAGGCAGTATGCCGGGTTCGCCGACGCCGAGGAGTCGAACAAGCGCTACCGCTACCTGCTGGAGCAGGGCCAGACCGGCCTCAGCATCGCCTTCGACCTGCCGACACAGATCGGTTACGATTCGGACCACCAGCTGGCGCAGGGCGAGATAGGCAAGGTAGGCGTGGCCATCGATAGTCTGGCCGACATCGAGACATTGTTCCAGGAGATTTCGCTGGACAAGGTCAGCACATCGATGACGATAAATTCAACAGCGCCTGTCCTGCTGGCTTTTTATGTGACGCTGGCGAAGAAACAGGGCGTCGATCCGGCCAAGCTGGACGGCACCATCCAAAACGATATATTGAAGGAATACGTGGCGCGCGGCACCTACATCTTCCCGCCGCGCCCCTCGATGCGCCTCATCACCGATGTGTTCAAGTACTGCGGCGAGTTCGTCCCGCGCTGGAACACCATAAGCATCAGCGGCTACCACATCCGTGAGGCCGGCTCCACGGCTTCGCAGGAGCTGGCGTTCACCCTCGCCGACGGCATCGCCTATGTGCAGGCGGCCATCGACGCCGGGCTGGACGTGGACAAGTTCGCCAGAAGGCTGTCGTTCTTCTTCGCGGCGCATAACAACCTGTTCGAGGAAGTGGCCAAGTTCAGGGCTGCGCGTAGGCTCTGGGCCTCGATAATGAAGGAGCGCTTCGGTGCTAAGGATTCGCGCTCGTGGACGCTGCGCTTCCACACGCAGACGGGCGGCTCCACGCTGACGGCGCAACAGCCGGACAACAACATTATCAGGACAACGATGCAGGCGCTGGCCGCCGCCCTCGGCGGAACGCAGTCGCTGCACACCAACTCTCGCGACGAGGCGTACGCCACTCCCAGCGAGGAGGCGGTGACGATCGCGCTCAGAACACAGCAGATACTGGCGTTCGAAAACGGCATCGCCGACACCATCGACCCGCTGGCCGGTTCGTACTACGTCGAGAAGCTGACCGATACCATCGAGGCTGAGGCCAGGGCGTACATCGATAAAATTGACGGCATGGGCGGCGCGCTGACCGCCATCGAGCAGGGATTCCCGCAGCGTGAGATCAACGACAGCGCTTATCGCTATCAGAAGGCGGTGGAGTCTGAGGAGAAGGTGGTCGTCGGCGTCAACAAGTTCGTATCGTCTTACGCTAAGCTGCCGATATTGCGGGTGGACCCGGCGATCGGCAAGAAGCAGGTCGATAAGCTTCAGAAGATGAAGGCAGGCAGGGATAACGCTAGGGTGCAGGCGACGCTCGATAATCTCAAGAAAGTGGCCGAGGGCACGGACAATACAATGCCCGCCATCATCGAGTGCGCCGAGGCGTATGCCACCATCGGCGAGATATGCGACGTGCTGCGGGGCGTCTTCGGCGAACAGCGGGAGATCGCGTCGTTCTAGGATAACTGAACGGCAGAAAGTATCGTAAGGGGGATTAAATGCTGAAAAAGATCGATCATATAGCTATAGCGATGAAGAGCGTCGATGAGGCCCTCAAGGTGTTCGAGGATGTTTTCGGCCTGAAGTGTGACCATATAGAGGAGATACCCGACCAGGGCGTGAAAGCGGCCACCGTCCGTATCGGCGATGTAAACATCGAGTTCGTCGAGCCCATCGACCCCGAGGGAGGCGTCGCCAAGTTCGTGGAAAAGAAGGGCGAGGGCATACATCACATTGCAATCGAGGTCGATGACATAGTCGCAGAGCTGGCGGCATTGGAGGCCAAGGGCGTGGCTCTCATCGACAAACAGCCGCGGAAAGGGCTCGCCGGCAAGATAGCCTTCCTGCACCCTAAGTCGACAAAAGGGGTACTCACAGAGCTGGTCGAGAAGATTTAGAAAAATTCGTAAAAGGGGATATTTATGTCAAATACGATCAGGGTGTTAGTTGCCAAACCGGGACTGGATGGGCATGACCGAGGCGCCAAGTTCGTTGTGCGCGTCCTGCGTGACGCCGGCATGGAGGTGATCTATAGCGGACTGCGCCAGACGCCGGAGATGATAGCCGAGGCCGCGCTGCAGGAGGACGTCAACGTTGTGGGGCTCAGCATCTTATCGGGGGCGCACCTCGATATCTTCCCGACGGTGATGGAAAAGCTGAAGGGGAAAGGACTCGATGTCACGGTAGTGGCGGGCGGTATCATACCGGATGAGGATGTCTCTGCGCTCAAGGATATCGGGATAAGCGCGGTTTTCGGGCCCGGCACCGCTTCCAGCAAGATAGTGGAATTTCTCCAGGGCGCGGCCAACTAGCCGCTTTAAGCAGCCCTTTTTAAATATCCAGACGCAATAACTGCCGGTGTCCAAAAAACATCGGCAGTTGTGTTAGAGGGAGAAATAAATTTCAAATCGAATCAATTTTGTAGGAGCGAAAAATTTTTCACCCCTACGCAAGCGAAAAGGCGATGCATTGGGATAAGCTGAAAATACTAAAGATTGTCGATGGCGAAAGGGTCTCGCAGATGGACACGGTTATACGCGAGGCCGAGATTGTTATGCGGGTCGACGAACGGCTGTATCGACGCTTCTATTGCCTGGCCGAGCGTATCGAGGAGTTGGCGCTGGGCTATCTGTTCGATGAGGGCGTAGCCCTTCCCGGCGATATCGATGTCGCCGCCGAGGGGCATAACGTATCGGTGACACGGAAGTGTGGTGCGAAGACGCACAAACCGGCGGCCATCGATTCCGAATTGCGGTTGACGTACGATGATGTTTTGGCTCTGGTCGATGAGATGAACGACAATTGTCCTATGTTCTCCAGTACCGGAGGCACTCACGTCGTCGGCATCGTTTGCGGTGACGAGAGGTTTTTTGTCGAAGATATCAGCAGGCACTGCGCCATCGATAAGGCCATCGGTTTTGCTGTGAAAAACGGGTTCGACCTGTCACAGTGCATATTGGTGACGTCCTGCCGCCAGACCGTGTCGGCGATGAGCAAGGCCGTCAATGCCGGTATCCCGATAGTGGTCACCATCGCCGCCCCTACGACGATGGCCGTCACCGAAGCGATCAATTACGGCGTAACGCTGGTGGGGTTCGCGCGTGGACGCAAGTTCAACGTATACTCACATCCTCATCGCATCGTGACGGGTTCGCGCTGAAAAAAGGGCAGACACAGGGGTCTGCCCCTACATGTGGATAAACAATAAGGGCGATTGGCCAATCGCCCCTACAGCATCAATCGATATTGTCCTCGTCGGATCGTTCCCCGCCATCAGCGAACTTGGCCCGCTGACGCGCCCTGCCCTTCTCCATCTGCGAGAGACGTATCGCCTCATCCGTCGGCTCATAAGTATCGAGGAACGCCTGCTTGAATGACTCGAAGTTTCCATCGATTATGCTTTTTCTCGTCTCGGCGACCAGCGTCAGGACGAAATGCAGGTTGTGTATCGTGGCCAGGCTGTAGGCCAGCAGCTCCTTGCAGCGGAACAGATGATGCAGGTAGGCGGCGGAGAAATTCCGGCAGGTGTAGCAATCGCATCCTTCCTCGAGTGGGGCATCGAGGTCTTTGTACGCGGCGTTGCGGATGATCTTCCTGCCGTATCGTGTGAAGAGCCCGCCGTTGCGTGCGATGCGCGTCGGCAGGGCGCTGTCGAACAGGTCGATGCCCCGCGCGATGCCGTTCACGATATCCTCCGGCGAGCCCACTCCCATAAGATATCGCACCTTGTCATCGGGAAGGAGGCGTGTGGTGTCCGCCACCATTGCGTTGGTTATCTCCTTCGGCTCGCCGATGCTCAGCCCGCCTATGGCGTAACCGTCGAAGCCCAGCGCAGTGATTGCCTCCACGGAGCGTCGGCGCAGGTCGCCGAATCCGCCCCCTTGGACGATGCCGTAAATAGCTTGATCCGTTCTTTGTTTGCCCTTCAAGCACTTCTCGGCCCACAGGTGGGTGCGAACCATTGCCTCCTCGACTTCGCCCCGGTTTTCGCTGTATGGAGGGCACTCGTCGAACGCCATGATAATATCGGCGCCTAGCGCCTCTTGAAATCGTATCGCCGCCTCCGGGGTGATGAAATGTTCGCTGCCGTCGATGTGGGAACGGAACCGCACGCCCTCGTCGGTAGCCTCCCGCAGGTGAGGCAGGCTGAACACCTGGTAGCCGCCGCTGTCGGTGAGGATCGGCCCCGGCCAGTTCATGAACCTGTGCAGACCGCCCAGCTTTTCGATGATATCGATGCCCGGACGCAGGTACAGGTGGTACGTATTCGAGAGCAGTATCTTCGCGCCCAGGGCGGACACCGTCTCCGGGGTGAGCGCCTTGACCGACGCCTGCGTGGCAACGGGGGCGAAGGTGGGGGTGGGCACGCCGCCGTGTGCTGTCGATAGTGTACCGGCGCGGGCGGATGTATCGGGGCAGCGATGGTTTATCTGCAGGCTCAAGCGTTCTCCCTCAGCAGGTGATCGGCGATTATCACTCGCTGTATCTCGGAGACGCCTTCGTATATCTCGGTGAGCTTGGCATCGCGGTACAGGCGTTCGATCTCCATTTCCTTCATATAGCCGTAGGCCCCGTGTATCTGCATCGCCATGTGCGTGACCTCGACGGCGGCCTGTGACGCGAACAGCTTGGCGACAGCCGATTCCTTTGCAATGCCGGCGCCCGCGTCCCTGTCGAATGCCGCTTTGTACGTCAGCAGCCGGGAGGCCTCGATCCTACTGGCCATCTCGGCCAGCAGCCACTTTATCGAGAGCATATCGCCGACCGGTTTGCCGTAGGCCTTCCTCTCGCGGGCGTAATCGAGCGACAGGTCGAGCGCGCCCTGGCCCACGCCTACTGCCTGGGCCGATACCGCCAGCTTGCCCGCGCTTATCGTCTCCAGCATTATCTTATATCCTGCCCCCGGCTTGCCGATGAGGTTGCCTTTGGGGACGCGAACATCGTCGAGGTAGACCACGGAGGGACAGAGCCCGCGCACGCCCATGGTGCCGCATGGGATGCGGATGTTGTAACCGTCGGATGAGTTCTCCACGACGAAGGCGCTCAACCTCTCGGATTCGTTCTTGGCAAATACCAGCGTCAGCTGGGATGCCGGGGCGAGCGCGACGAATTGCTTCTGCCCGGTGATGATATAGTCGTCGCCGTCCCGCCTGGCGCGCGTCTCGATGGCCCTGGGATCCGAGCCGGTAGCCGCCTCGGTGAAGGCGAACGATGATAGCATATCGCCCCTGGACAGCGGTTCTAGGAAATCATGCTTCTGGACATCGCTGCCGTAGCGGAAGAGGGCCTCCTCCGCGAGTCCGTGAACCCCGATGATCGCTCCGGCGAGCATGCTTGCGCGGCTGAGCTGCTCGATGACCAGCACGTTGCCGGTGTATCCGGCGTCCTCACCGCCGTATCTCGACGGGTACGGCAGGCCGAGGTAGCCGATGCCCGCCATTTCCAGGACGAGGTCCGAGGGAAATTCGCACCTGTCGTCTATCTCAGCCGCGACGGGTCTCACCACATTTTCAGTGAAGTCTCTGGCGGTGCGCTGGATCATCTTCTCATGTTCGTGAAGATTGAAATTCATCTCTCTCCCCCTATAGCAGCCAGACGTCCAGCGCCATGGCAAGGAACAGTATTCCCAGATACGGGAACGCGGTCAGCTTGTATACCTTCCATGAATCGCGCGACAGGCCGGTATAGATCAGGCGTGCCGATGATGTTATCGTCAATATCCCCATAATGCATGCCACGATGAGGTATAGAATATCGAACTGTCCCACGTAATACAAGCCCATAGAGCAGGCGAACAGCAATACGGCCAGGAAGGGGATGACCCTGACCGAGCTTTTGATCTCATGCGACATGGGGAAGTAGGTGATGCCCGCCTGACGATAGTCGTCGCGATGGGCTATCATCAGGCTCCACACGTGCAGCGGTATCCATATCGTTATCAACAGGCAGAGGAACAGCAGCGTCCAGTCGACGCTCTTGCTGATGGCGACGTAGCCGATGAACACCGGGGAGCATCCGGCGAGGGCCCCCTGCGGGAACACGCACGTCACCCGCTTGCGGAATGTCGCGGCGACGATAACGCCGACCGCGCCGAAGAGAAAGCACATCCAGTGCAGGAACCAGGCGATGATCAATCCGGCAATCACCAGTCCTATCGCCCATGGCAGCATTTTCTGTGGAGGGAATATCTCCCTCGATGGCAGCGGGCGGTGCCTGACACGTTCCATTTTTGCGTCGAGTTCGCGGTCGATATAGTTAGTCAGGCCGTTTGTCCCTCCGCTTCCCAGGAGGATCGCCAGCGTCGCCAGCAGCAGCGTGCCGACGTCCGGCCGGCCGCCGCCGGCCACAATCCCGGCGCACAGCCCGATGAAGGTGAGCAGGATCGTCTCGCGGGGTTTGATCACCCGGATGTATCTTATTATCCACGACGCGTTCTTCGGGCCGGTGGATTCATCGAAATTATCGATGCGGCAGTTGACCATGACTTACGTTTGCCCTCTTTTCTTAGCTTCGGATGCCGTCTTGGTATACGCCCTTATGATATCATGCCTGCGCAATACCCCCAATAGGCGCAGCGGGTCGTTCCTGGATACCACCGGTATGCGGCCCACGTTCGCTACATCCTTTGTGCCCAGCCTTAACAAGATATCATGTACGCTCTGATCCGGGTAGGCGGTGATCGGATTAATGGTGGCGATATCGCTGACCTTGAGATCGTCAGGCTGCTGTTTTAATCCCTCTTCAAGGTCGGTCATGGTGACCACGCCGTAGAGCCTTCCGTCGTTATCGACCACAGGGAAGCCGTGGTGTCCTGTTTTCTCCAGTTTTTTAGCCAGTTCTGCGATGGGCATATCCGGCGGCACGGTGGGGAAATCGCGTGTCATAATATCGCCGACGGTGAGCGTCTTCATCGCGTCGGGCTCTTCTATCTTGTGCAGGTTTATTCCCTGCTGCTGCAGTCGAGTAGTGTACATCGTCTCACTGCTTAATCGATTAAACGTGATGGTGCTGAATGCGACGGCGGCGATGATGGGCAGGATGACGGCATAATCCCTTGTAATTTCAAAGACGATGAATATCGCGGTCAGCGGTCCGCCGATGGCGGCTCCGAAGAACGTGCCCATCCCCACCAGGGAATATGCTCCCACCGGCGCGGTGATGCCTGGCACAAGCTCCTGTGATATCATGCCGAAGGCTCCTCCGAGCATAGCGCCTATGAAGAGCGACGGCGCGAATATGCCGCCGCTGCCGCCGGAGCCCAGCGTTATAGACGTCGCTATTATCTTGAGGGCGAACAACGCCAGCAGCGTGCCGAGGGTCAGCTGCCCCATCAGCGCGTGATCGATGCCTCCGGTGGTGAGCAGCTCGCCGCCCGGGCCGTAGTGTACGCCGTAACCTACACCGAATATATCGGGGTAGAAGTAACCGATGAGGCCGATGATGAGCCCACCCGCGGCGGGCTTAAGGTAGGAGGGGAACTTGACTTTGTTTATGAAGCTATCGCACTTGTAAAAGAACTTCATGAAACCGTAGGCGGTCACGCCGGCGATGATGCCCAGCAGCATGTACGACAGTATCTCCCACGGGCTCTGAAGCGTATATGTCATCAGGGAGAACGGGGCCGGGTGTTCGTCCGTGTACACGACTAGATTGGCGATGAGGCATGCCGCAACGGAACTGATAATGATGAACAGGGCGTTTCGCATTCTGGCTTTTCTCTGCAGTACTTCAAAAGCGAAGAATGCGCCAGCTATGGGCGCGTTGAATGTGGCCGATATGCCGCCCGCGGCGCCGCAGAGCAGAAGCGTCTTTACCCATTCGTCGTTAAGCTTGAAACGCTGCCCAATTGTTGATCCTATCGAAGCGCCTATCTGTGCTATAGGTCCTTCACGGCCTACCGAGCCGCCGCTGCCGATGCAGATGGATGAGGCTACTATCTTTACTACGGCTGTACGCTGTCGAATCCGGCCTTTGTCTGCGGCTATGGCTTTCATTACTTCGGGCGGGCCTTCTCCCTTAGCCTCGCGGGCAAAGAAATAGATGATAGGACCTAGTATCAGTCCGCCGGCCAGCGGCAGCACGATAACATAATAATCGCCCATGAAACCGAATGCTGTTGCGCCGCCCTTGAAGAAGAACCAACTGCAGTATTCGATAAGTTTCCAGAAGACCCACGCGCCGAATCCTGCGCCGATACCTACTACAATGCTTAACACTACTCCGGTAGTGGTCTCCGATGACTGTATACGATTGATAATCGATTGGAATAGATTTGTGAGCCTGGATTTCAATTTCCGACGAGCTCCTTGATCACGCCAAGCGCGTCTTCTTGCGGTACATCGTTGCGGAAGGTGGTACGCCCGATGCCCTCCGGCAGCACCCACTGCACTGCGCGTTCCCTGACCTTCTTATCGAGGGCTATCGCTTCGAGTACCGCTTGAAGGTCGATATCCGAGCATGTTGTCGGGAGACCGAACCGCTCCAGAACGTTACGCTGTCGAAGCACAACGTCGCGTGGTATCAGGCCCAGCCGCTCGCTGATAAAAGCCGCGCCCATCATCCCGACGGCTACAGCCTCGCCGTGGAGGAGCCTGTCGTAGCCGGTGGCCGCCTCGAGTCCGTGTGCGATGGTGTGTCCGTAGTTCAGTACCATTCGCTTTCTCTGCTCGCGCTCGTCCTCGCCCACAACGGTCGCCTTTATATGGGCGCTACGCCGTATTGCCTCCGTCGCAATCGATGTGTCGATCTTCAGAAGGGCGTCGGCGTTGCTTTCAAGGAAGCCGAGGAAATCCGCGTCGAGGATCATGGCGTGTTTGATGACCTCGGCCCACCCGGATACGAACTCGCGGTGTGGTAGCGTGGTCAGCGTGCTTACGTCGGCCAGCACCAGCCGCGGCTGGTAGAACGCTCCGATGAGGTTCTTCGCCTGCGGGTGATTGACTGCCACCTTGCCCCCTATCGATGAGTCGGTCATTGCCATGAGCGAGGTCGGCGCGTGGACAAGGGGAAGCCCGCGCAGGAACGTGGCCGCGGCGAAACCGGCTAGGTCGCCCGTCATGCCGCCGCCGAGCGCCACCACCGCGTGGCCGCGCTCGGTGCGCTTTCCCACCATCCAATCGTAGAGCTTTGTCGCAGTTTCGATACTCTTGGTCGATTCGCCGGCGGGCACGATGTATGTCTCCGTCTCGAAGCCCTCTTTGCGCAGTGATTCGATCGCTCTCTCTCCGTGATGCGGGAAGACGTTGTCGTCGCTGATGAGCCGGACTCCGCCGGTGAGCCCGGTCTGGCGCATTCGCCGTCCCAGGTCATCGAGGATGTCCCAACCGACGAATACGGGATAGCTTTCGCTGGGCGTTGTGACGATAAAGGGGAACACGTCTTTCGCGGTGCCGGTCTTGCGGGATCGCACCTGTTCGTATCCCTCTATCACATCATCGACCGTCTGCTCCATATCCAGGTCATCCGTGTAAACCGTCCAGTCCGCCGTGGCGTAGTACGCCTGCCGCGACGCTTTGATCTGTATGATGCGCGCCAGCGGGTCGGCCACGTTCAGAAGGGGGCGCGGCACGGTGTCCTCGTTCTGCGTCGATTCGAGGAGGCGTTTGTAGATCGTCTTCGGTTTGGCTTCGAGACAAATCACTACACCGCGTTGGGAGAGGATATCGCGGTTTTGCGGGTCTACGATGGCGCCGCCTCCGGCCACGATGACCTTGCGGCTGCCCGAGCAGGCTTTCTGGAGCACCCTGCGTTCGAGCTTGCGGAAGTGCGCCTCACCTTCCTCGGCGAATATCTCGGGGACGGACTTACCCTCGATGGCGGCGATCGTGTGATCGCTATCGATCAGTTCCCATCCCAGCCTCTGCGCCACTCTCTCTCCCACCACGGATTTACCGGTGAAGGAGAAGCCGATGATGATTATATTTCCCTTTTTATCCATATGGCCGCTTTATATTGATTTGATGTAGCTGTTATAGTTCCGGAGCGTTTCCTTCAGGTTGTCGCCGCCGAATTTCTCTAGTATGGCACCGGCGAGGACGATGGCGAGCATCGCCTCTCCGATCACCCCGGCGGCGGGCACCACGCACACGTCGCTGCGTTCGACGTGCGCAGCGACGGCCTCGCCCGTTTTCAAGTCGGCGGACGGGAGCGGCTTGCCCAGCGTGGGTATCGGCTTGATGAGCGCATTCACCACAATCGCTTCGCCGTTGCTGATGCCGCCCTCGATGCCGCCTGCGCGGTTTGCATCGTGTTGCCACGCCCGTTTCGCTTCATCGAAACGGATCGTATCGTGCGTTAGCGATCCCCTGAGCCCCTCGATCGATGACGCATCACCTATCTCCACGCTCTTCACGGCGTTTATGCTCATCATCGCCCCGGCGATCCTGCCGTCGAGACGGCGGTCCCAGTGGACATGGCTGCCCAGCCCTATCGGCACGCCGGACGCTATCACCTGAAATATGCCGCCGACGCTGTCGCCCGCATCCTTCGCCGCGTCGATGGCGGCGACCATCGATTTACCGACCGTCGCGTCGGCGCAGCGCACCGGCGAACTCTCCACTTTTCGCCAGTCGATTTTACCGGTGCCGCTTTTTGAAATCTTAATCGAAATATTGCCTATCGATACGACGTGGCTCCTGATCTCGATGCCGAACTCTTCGAGCAAGCGGCGCGCCACCGCGCCGACTGCCACCCGCGCCGCCGTCTCGCGGGCGCTGGCTCGCTCCAGTATCGGCCTGACATCATCGAAGCCGTATTTTTTCGTTCCGGCAAGGTCGGCGTGCCCCGGGCGCAGCCGCGTGACCGCATCGATCTCCTTGCCGATGGGAGAGACCGACATTGTATCCTGCCAGTTCTCCCAGTCGCGGTTGCTGATGATGAGCGATATGGGGCTTCCGATGGTCAGGCCGTGCCGGACGCCGGACACGATCTCGGCGCGGTCGCTCTCGATCTTCATGCGGGCGCCCCGGCCGTATCCGCCCTGGCGTCGCGCGAGGTCGCGGGCGATGTAGTCCTCATCCAGCGGCAGGCCGACCACCATCCCTTCGACGATCGCCGTCAGCGCCTTGCCGTGCGATTCGCCCGCGGTCAGATAACGGAACATTGATATTCTCCCAACATATCTAACTTAACAATCGGTTACACTCGAAAATTTTTGAACCCCGTTCGATATCCTCTTAGGGGTTTCAGCCGTTCTTTTTCTTGTTATTGTTGCTTGCGGATGCAACTTTGGCCCAGCCCTTTCCTTCGCATGTCTCACAGGTTGCGGCTCCGGACATGGCGTAGCCCGCGGCCTTCTTTCCCCTGCCGCCGCATTCTATGCATATCGTATAATTTCCGGGCACATAGACGATGCCGCTGCCCCTGCAAATCGGACAGGATACGACCGCGAAGTCCATCTCGGATTTCTTTGTCCTTCCAGAGCCTTTACAATATCCGCAACGCTTTCCCTCACCATTGGTGTTCATCTCACCCCCCTATTCTGCTATAGAGCATCTTTCGCAGCCTGATACATTATGTTAACAGGTGCCTCCTTGCCTGTCCATAGTTCGAAGGCTATTGCTCCCTGATAAACCAGCATTGCGAGTCCGTTTAAAGTACACGCCCCTGCATTCTTCGCGTCGGCGAGGAGCCTAGTCTCCATGGGATTATACACCACATCGAAAACCAATGCGCCATTCGGTATCAAGATAGCGTCCAGCGGGGACTTTCCCTCCGTGGCGCTGTGCTTCATTCCGATGGGCGTGCAGTTGACTATCAACCGGCAGGCGGATATCGCCTCTTTGAACTTGGGGGCGTCGTTGGGCAAAACTTCGATATCCGGGATCGGCCACATCTTGTATGTCAGCGAATCGATCCATGTGACGTCCTTGGCGTCGTAGCAGCTTCTGGGCGGTTTCCCCTGCGTTCGCGCCAGGCTTCGCTCGAGATCGCCCTTGAGCTTACGCGCCCGTTCGAGCTCTATATCGGTGATGACCAGCGACTTGATCCCGGCCTTGGACAGCGCGAAGGTCGCCGCGCGCGCCGCGCCGCCGGCGCCGAGTATCACCGCATCCTTACCGACGGGGTCGAACGCGCCATCCTCTTTCAGCGCTTTGAGGAATCCGCCGGCATCGGTGTTGTAGCCGGTCAGCCTTCCGTCCCTGTTCGAGATGGTGTTCACCGCGCCCACCTCGTACGCCAGCGGCTCGATGTCGTCCACCAGATTCATCATTGCGGCCTTGTGTGGGACGGTGACGTTTGCGCCCAGATAATCGGGATGGCGCAATCGCTCGACGAAAGCGCCGAGTGCGTCCGGCTCCGTCTCCCATAGCTCGTAGCGCACGTCGAGGCCGTAACGGTCGAACGCCGCCTGCTGCATCTGCGGGGAGACCGAGTGCCCTACGGGATAGCCGATAAGTCCGACGTATTTCGTCATTTGATTAGTATTATCAACCCCCTGTAGCCCCCACTCTTTGGGGGATTTTTAGAAACTGGGGGATACCCCCAGTTCCCACGGCCCTTCCGCGGAAGGGCACCTCTTTGAAAAGATTCATTTGTTCGTTTCGTCGATATAGGCCTGAAGGATGACCGACGCCGCCATCGCATCGATGTTCGCCTTGCGTTTGCCGCGCCGGGCCCCGCCCTCGCGAAGCAGTCGCTCGGCGGTGACGGTGGTGAGCCTCTCATCGCACGTGTCGATGGGGATATCGGTACGCTTCGCCAACCCCTTCGAGAACTCGATGACCGACTCGGCTTGGCTGCCGATGCTGCCGTCCATCGAACGGGGGAGCCCTACCACGATGCGCTCCGCGTCGTATTCATCGGCTAAGGCCAGAACCCGATTGAAGTCCTCATCGCCGCCGGCGCTCTCGATGACGGTGAGTGGAACGGCAATCAGTCCCGTTGAGAGGGCCACGCCGATGCGTTTCCCACCGACATCAAGCCCCAGGATCGCCATGCGCCACCAGCTCCCTCACCATCTTCAGTGCGTCCTCGATCCTTGCGATGTCCTTGCCGCCACCCTGCCCCGTCTCCGTTCTGCCGCCGCCGCGCCCATCGACTACCTTTGTGATCTGTTTAATTATATTTCCGGCGTGCAGACCTTTATCGATCAGATCCGGGGTTAGCATCGCCAGGAAATTGGCCTGTCCGTTGTACTCCGCCGCCAGCACCACCAGCACGCTGCCGACTCGCTCCTTGATCAAGTCGCCCATGCCGCGCAGCGCGTCCGCGTTGGAGGCGCTCACCTGCGCCGCCAGCACCTTCACCCCGTCCACATCGACAACCCCATCGAGCAGCGAGTCGACATCGCCCTTGATCGATTCCCGCTCAGCCGCGATCGCCTTCTTCCGCGCGGTATCGACCTCTTTGCGCAAAACGGATATGCGGCCTGCGATCTCCGATGGCGCAGCCTTGAGCTCGCCGGCTACCGTATCGATCAGCGCCTGCCGCTCCTCGATAAAACGCTCGGCTCCCCTGCCGGTGACAGCCTCGATGCGGCGTATGCCCGCCCCGATGCCGCCCTCGCTGGAGATGAGCAGCAGGCCTATCTCGCCGGTGGCGTTCACGTGCGAGCCGCCGCACAGCTCGGTGGAGATGGACGGCCTGCCGACCTCCATCACACGCACCTCGTCGGCGTACTTCTCGTCGAAGAACGCCAGCGCCCCGGCGTCCATCGCTTCCTTGTATGGCATTACTCTGGCCGTTACCTTGAAATTACGGCGTATGTTCTCGTTGACGATGCGCTGTATCTGCAGCGATTCATCGTTCGTCATCGCCCTTTGATGGGTGAAGTCGAAGCGGAAATAGTCCGGCGCTACCAGCGAGCCGGATTGACGCACGTGGTCGCCGAGCACCTGGCGCAGCGCCGCTTGCAGCAGGTGGGTCGCCGTATGATTGCGCGCGATGTCGCGGCGGCGCTCCTCATCGACCTTTGCTGCAACGATGTCCTCGGCGGAGATCCGGCCCTTGGCCACCCTGCCGCGATGCACGGTCAGATCCGGGCCGATGTGGTACGCGCTCTCTACCACGAAGCGCCCGTGGGGCCCGAGTATCTCGCCGCTGTCGCTGACCTGTCCGCCCATCTCGCCGTAGAACGGGGTCTCGCGCAGCACGATCTCGCCCTCGTCGCCCTCGGAGAGAATCGACTGTTTGGCCCCGTTCGCCGTCATCATCAATATATCGCTGCGGTGCTTGAGCTTGGAGCAATCGTCGCCGACGAAGCCGACCTCCGGCAGGTTCTCCCCGGCGTACAGCTTGGCCGCCGCTTTATCGTCGAGCTTGAACTTGTGCGCGGAGCGCGCCTTTTCGCGCTGCTTCTCCATCTCTTGCTCGAAGCCTTCCATATCTACTTCCATGTCGTTCTCCGCGGCGATTTCTTTTGTAACATCGAGTGGGAAGCCGTAGGTGTCGTAAAGCCGAAAAACGTCCTCGCCGCATACAGAGTTACCGTTCGCCCCCTTGATGTTGGAGATAATATCGTCAAGCAGGTTGATCCCCACGTTGAGCGTCTCCCTGAACCTCGACTCCTCGGCCTCGATGGTGGCGAGGATGTGCTTCTTCTCGCGTTTCAGTTCCGGGTATGTCGGCGACATCCGGGAGATGACGTCCTTTGCCAGTTCGCCGATTAAGCCCTCCGCCACCCCCAGCTTCCTGCCGAAGAGCGCGGCGCGTCGCAGCACGCGGCGCAGCACGTAGCCCCGCCCCTCGTTCGATGGCAGCACGCCGTCGGCAATGAGGAAGGTGATCGCGCGGGAGTGGTCGGCCAGTATGCGGATCGCCCGGTCGTCGTTATCGTGCTGTCCATATTGCTTATTCGCTAACTTACAGATATGCTCGATCAGCGGTTTGAACGCATCGGTCTCGTACACCGTGATCACGCCCTGCATGACGGCGGCGGTGCGCTCCAGCCCCATGCCGGTGTCGATGTTCGGCTTGGGCAGCGGGACGCGGCTGCCGTCGCTGCGCTGGTCGTATTGCATGAACACCAGGTTCCATATTTCCACAAAGCGGCCGCACTCGCAGTTGGGGCCACATGCGGGCAGGCCGCAGCCGATATGCTCGCCGAAATCGTAGTGCAGCTCGCTACACGGCCCGCAGGGGCCGGTATTGCCGGCGGGGCCCCAGAAGTTGTCCTTCTCCTCGAATCGCTTTATCCTCTCCTCCGGAAAGCCGATATCGCGCCAGCACTGGAAGGCCTCATCGTCATCGAGGTAGATCGTGACCCACAGCCGCTCCGGCGCCATCTTCAGCCTGTCGATGACGAACTCCCACGCCCAGGCGACGGCATCCTTTTTGAAGTAGTCGCCCACGCTGAAGTTGCCCAGCATCTCGAAGAAGGTGAGGTGTGTGGTATCGCCCACGTCGTCGATATCGGTTACGCGGAAGCATTTCTGGCAGGAGGTCATGCGCTGACCGGGAGGCGCGGCCTCGCCGGTGAAGTAAGGCTTCATTTGCACCATGCCCGCCGATGTCAGCAGCAGGGTAGTATCCGATTTCGGAACTAAAGAGGAGCTCGCTATTCGCCGGTGCTCCTTTTCCTCGAAAAATTGCAGGTATGCCTCACGGATTTCGTCGCTGTTCAATCTGACCGCCTTCAAGCTGATTTTAGTGTAACCGTCTACGGTATGTCAATGAGCAGCCTATGTGATAGGCGTTGGTCGACTTGACAATCAATGATTTTGTATGTTACTGTGACTATCCTACCCCATCGGGCTTTTACCATCACCGAACGAGGCCAGTTTTGTTAATAATCAGGTGTTTTTAAGGAACGAGCCATGTCACTTAAGACTAGCGGTCCCAAGCTGGATGAGCTGTGTGATGAGCTTTTAGAACGCCGGAATTTAATAATTGCAAGCAACCGCGGTCCGATTGATTTCTATTTGACCGAAGACGGCGGGGTCAGATGGCAGCGTGGCAGCGGTGGGGTGGTTACCGCTCTCAGTTCCGTCGCTAATTATATGGAGCTTACGTGGATCTCCAGCGCCATGGGGGAGGGGGATCGTCGCGCGGCGGAGCAGGCGTATGGCAAGAGGTTCAAGTTGTCGGCTTACGATTCCGGTAATAATCTCAACCTCAGGTTTGTGAGATCACCGGGCGCCGTTTACCACAAGTTTTATAGCGTTTTCTGTAATCCCCTCCTCTGGTTCCTGCAGCACGGCATGTGGAATGCCTCTCACACCCCGAATATCGATGCCAGGGTTCGTGACGCGTGGGAGACGGGTTATAAGGAGGTCAATCGGACTATCGCCGAGGCGGTGGTGGCCGAGGCCTCGGAGAGCGAACTCCCCCCGCTGGTGATGCTCCACGATTATCATCTCTATCTTGCAGCGCGGTATATCAGGGAGAGCCTTCCCAATGTTATCATACAGCACTTCACACATATCCCCTGGCCCGGCCCGTATGATTGGCAGCTGCTTCCCCGAGATATGTGCAAGGATATATGCGAAGGTTTGTGTGCTAACGATATCGTCGGTTTGCAGACGTCGCGCGATGTTCACAACTTCCTGCATACCTGCGAGGTTTTCCTGAAAGATGCCGATATCGATTACAAAAATCGTAATATTGTATTGGGGGATCGCATCGTCAAGGTGAGGGCCTACCCCATATCTATCGATGTAACCAATGTGCAAAAGCACACGCGATCGGCGGCATTCCGTAGATATGAAGAGAATCTTAAGCCTTTCTTTGGCGAGAAGACCATAATGCGTGTCGACAGGTTGGAACCGAGTAAGAATATAGTACGTGGCTTTCGCTCATTCGATATGTTGCTCCAGCGTTACCCCGAACTCGTGAGGAAGGTCAAATTCCTCGCGTTCCTGGTACCGTCGCGCGCGCGCATAAAACAGTATAGGCGGTATGCCGAAGAGGTGAGCGAGGCTATTGAGACGGTCAATGCAAAGTATGGCGATGAGGAGTGGCAGCCGATAACAGTGTTCTATGAGAACAATTATGTTCAGGCCCTCGCGGCCATGTCTTATTATGATGTTCTTCTGGTCAATCCTGTGAACGACGGAATGAACCTCGTATCCAAGGAAGGGCCGGTTGTGAATAAATGCGATGGAGTTCTGGTGTTGTCTGAGACAGCCGGCGCCTTCGAGCAGTTGAGGGAGGATGCTCTGACGGTTACGCCAACGGACCTCGACGGCATGACTGATGCGCTGTATCGCGCTCTTACAATGGCCCCCGATGAGAAAAAGAGGCGGGCGTCTTCGCTTAAGAAATCCATCAAAAATGAGGATATCGCATTGTGGCTTAACCAGCAGCTTTGTGATGTGACCGCATTGGCATTGGATGAACCTCAACAAAATGCCGTATAATCGGCTTGACAGCAGTGCATCTTTGTAGTATAAGACTCCGTGTTCGTTTGATGATTTACCTTAGTCATTTTAGTTTAGTTATGGTAAGTT
>JAYEHL010000052.1:18038-21286 GCA_034659515.1 Chloroflexota bacterium
TAAAAACATCTGAGCCTGTTGTATTCATTTAGTAAAATCGCATTGATATGGAGGGGAAAGATGGTTAGAGAAGATATAGAGCCGCAGGAGGAGAAAAATAAAAAAGGGGCCTCCAAGATACTGACGAAAACTCTGCCCGCCATTCTGGATGAGATCGATGATAGCATATCGGAAGTGGCTGAGGCCCTGCGCAAGGCTGAGCAGGCGGCGGCGGATGCTGGGGCGGCTGCCGCCGCAGCTATGAAGGCTGCCGATGAAGCGGCTTCAAGAGCTGTGGAGGCGAAGGAGGTCATCGATGCCGCTACGAAAGTAGCGGAGGAGGCTCAGAAGGCTGCAGAGGGCGCCGCGGGCTCGTCCGAAGAGGCGCGGGGGATCGCAGAGGCCGCGATGAAGTCGGCGGCGGAGGCGGCGGAACGGGCCGATGCGGCCAACGCCGCAGCTATGAAGGCTGCCGATGAGGCGGCCAGGCTGGCGGCCGAGGTGGAGGTCAAGGCCGATGAGGTGGCCAGGATTGCCGAGACGGTTGCTGAAGAGGCCAGGGTGAGGGCCGAGGAGGAGAGCGTCGCGGCTCAGTCCCGGGCCGATGCGGCCAGAGAATCGCTCGATGTGGCCATGAAGTCGGCGAACGAGGCAGCCAAGAAAGCGGAGGCCGGCGCTAAAGGCGCGGATAAGGCAGCCGCCGAAGTATCTTCGACCCCTTCGTTGGATAGCGTGCGGAAGGCCAACGAGGCGGGAACCGAGTCCAAGAGGGCCGCCGTTGTCGCGCTGCTGGCCGCCGAGGAGGTCGATCGAAGGTCAGATCAGGCGGCTGCGGCCGGGGAGGGGGCCATAAGCGCCGCTTCCAAGGTTGCCGGTTCGATCTCCGAGAGGGCGATCGAGTCCGGCGAGGAGGCTAAGGCGGAGGCGGCGGCGGGTGCCAAGGTGGCCGACAAGACCCGGAAGCAGGGCGAGCTGGCCGATGCCGCCGGTGACAAAGCCGTTCAAGCTGCCATGAAAGCTATGCATGATATCGTAGCTAGAACGGCGGACATGGCGGTCGCCGCCAGGGAAGGCGCGGAGGAGGCTATAAAATCCGCGGAAGAGGCGGTTGCCGAGGCGCTAAGGAAAGCCGATGCGATGATCGTACGGGCGGTTGAGGATGCCAATGCAGCGGCTATCGCAAAGACAAGAGAGGTGATAAGGAGCTTCCTGTCCTCATGGCAGTTCATTATCATCATCAGCGCTGTTATACTGACCGCTGTATCGATCAGCGTGAGCCTGGTATTTATTCCATAGCGAGATTGGGGAAGTAAGCATCGGACACCGGTGCGGCGGGGGCCGCATCGACAGTGAGTTTAACGTCTTGAGACCGGAGACGTTTTCGATAGCCACTTGAGGAAGCGGGCCACATCGTTTACGCCGTTGACGATGAAGCCCGCATTTTCTATCACCTCATCCGGTGTTTCATCCCCCATGACGCCGATGGAGATGAAGTTCGGCGGATGCATCTCTCTGAATGCATCGACGTCGGTGATGTCGTCGCCAATGTAGATGCCGCCTTGAAGCCGGTGTCGCTCGATCAGATCACGCACCGCCGTGCCCTTGTGTGCTTCTATAGGAGGGCGCAGATCCACTACCATTTTGCCGTGCAGGATTTTGAAGTCGTCTGCGATTTCGGGGGCGGATATTTTGTCACGAATCTGCGCTAGCGCTTGTTCTTTGTCGACGCAGTTGCGGTAGTGAATGGCCAGCGCGATGCCCTTGTTATCGAAGATGAGGCCTTCGATCTCCGTTAAACTTTCGAGTCGCTCGACCGCCGTCTTAACTTTGTCCACGTAGTCTCCTACCCCTACGGCGTATTCGATCCGGTCGTCCTCCCAGCGCTCCAGTCCGTGAACGCCGATGTATACTATCCCGTCGATTCCGACCATGCTCCGCGCTTCGACGACGGGTCTACCCGATATCGCGGCCACGAGCTCCAGCCGTCCGGAGAGGATCGATAGATGTTCCCTGCACTCGGGCGAAACGTATGCTTCACCGGGCGACGACGCGATCTCGCTTACCGTCCCATCGATATCCGTGATCAGGCCGAAGGGCCGCTTGGATAGCGCGTTTTGTACGGGGCTTAAATTGTCGAACAGATAATCCATATCGATCTTCGATAAGATATCCTATCAGGCCTCGTCTTGAGCTTCGTCGTCGGGCGGCAACACTTCCGGCGACTGGAACTCCCGCGGCACCTCCGGCGGATGCTCCTGCGGGGGCTCAGAGGGTATCTCTTCGACCGGCGGTGGCGGCTCGGCGGCCTTGCCTTTAGGCGTCGGCGGCAGCGGATTGCCGAAGTAGATTTTCGTATGCGGCCACGGTATCTCTATACCCTCTTCGTCGAAGACCCTCTTTATGCGCTTGCGCAGTTCCCCGGTTACCTCCCATTGCCTGATGGGCTTGGTGTCGCCCAGTACCTTAATATCGATGCCGGAGTCGCCGAGGTTGTCCACCCTGAGCACGGAAGGTGTCTTGATGATGAGTTCACTCCAGTATTCCTCCTCCGCCATCTCGGCGCATACCCGGTTGATGATGGATATAGCGTAATCGAGGTCGGTGTCGTAGGCTACGGAGATGTTGAGGTTAGTCCGGGACCAGTCGCGCGTGTAGTTCGACGCCACCGTTATTTCGCCGTTGGGGATCACGTGCACGATGCCGTCGAGGTCTCTGAGCACGGTTCGTCTGAGGTTGATCTCTTCAACGACTCCGGAGATGTTGGCCGTCTTTACGACATCGCCCACATAGTACTGTCCCTCGGCTATTATGAAGAACCCGGCTATTAAATCCTTGACGAGGCTTTGCGCACCGAATCCGATCGCTATGCCGGCGATGCCGAAGCCGGCCAGCATGGGCATGATATCGATTCCTATCGCGGATAATATCATGAACACGGCGGCGATTGTAATTATTGCCGCCCCGACGCCTACGGTGATGCGGGAAAGGGTTTTGATGCGCTTCTGCGCTTCGTCGCCTTTACGCTGTATTTGTTTCCTGCTCGCGAGTTCAAAGAGCGGTTGGGTCAGGCGCTTCAATCCGTATACCAGCACCACGGTGACGAGGATAATGATCAGTATTCTTACGCCGTCGGTTCTAAGCCATCCGGTTACATCTGCCCATTCCATAACGCTCTCCCCCTTGAATAAACGTTTGATTATTTTATCAGGTTCGTCGACGGATAAGAAGTGCTCGTATTGAAATACGATGGATCGATGGTTGGTCGCCCC
>JAYEHL010000053.1:0-4265 GCA_034659515.1 Chloroflexota bacterium
CTGGCGTGCTTTGCCGAAAAGGTAGTGGTACACGAGCGCTCCGCGGTAAAAGTGAGGGAAGATGCACCCATGGATGTAGTGTGTCTTCTGGGCTGTGGCACCAGTACCGGAATCGGTACCGCCATCAACACTACTAAGGTTAAGCCAGGGGAGAGTATAGCTATATTCGGTTGTGGCGGTGTCGGCCTCAGTGCGGTGATGGGTGCAAAATTGGCAGGAGCCAGGGTCATAGCCATTGACACGTTAGATAGCAAGCTGGAGAAGGCTAAAGAACTGGGAGCCGATTATGTCATTAACGCCACCCAGGACGACCCGCTGATAAAGACCATGGAGATACTCGGCGGAGGAGCGGATTACGCCTGCGAGTTCGTCGGGAATACCGATGTTATGACCAAGGCACTCGGCACGATTCGCGCCGGCGGAGTTCTAGTAGTAGCGGGAATGGCCCCTATCATCAGCCAACTCACCATCGCTCCATTTGAATTCCTTATCGGCAAATCCATAACAGGTGCCGTCCAGGGCGATGTCATCCCCCAAATAGACATCCCCAGGTACGTCGACCTCTTCATGGAGGGCAAGCTCCCCATAGATAAACTGATCTCCAAGTCCTATAAACTTGAAGAGATTAATGAAGCTTTCGAAGCTATGGAAAAAGGAGAGGTGATACGAAGCGTAATTAAATTCTAAAGACACTTTTAAGTCTGCCACATAAAAAATCAAGGAGGTAATAATGGCTGACGAGACGTTTGATGCTGTAATAGTAGGAGGAGGTAACAAGGCCCTATTCCTCGCCATGTATCTAGTGAAGTACGCAAACATGAGCGTAGGAGTCTTTGAGAGGCGGCATGAGATCGGCGGATGCCTGGCTACAGAGGAGATCGCTGCGCCGGGTTTCCGAGGCAATACACACGCCACAATCCAGTTGCCGTTCTACTACACGCCTCTATGGCGCGACTGGCCTGAAATCTGGGAATACGGCCTAAGGCTGGAGCAGCACATGGTGTCCAGCGGCGGATCATTTCTGAACAATCAGAACTGCCTTGCCATCTACAGTGAGAAGTATGATCCCGACCAGACCAAGTCCGCCGAACAGATAGCCCGTTTCTCAGAGGAGGATGCGGAAAAGTGGCTCAAGCTGAGGAAGTACTGGATGCTGCCGGAAGCCCAGGCCGTACAATTCGATATGATGTACAAACCGGCAGAGATACGCGCCGCTGATCCTAAAGTATTCGAGCGACAGCTAACTCAGTATCCCGCTATGGTAGAGGTGGGACAGGGAGTAAACCCCGATCCTCTGATCCTTGCGGCTCCTCATATCCACAACGTACAGGAGCTATGGGAAAGCCCGGAGATGCAGTATTGTAACATCAGATTCGTGCTTTCTGCGGCTATGGACCCGAGCCAGCCGGGCGCGGGCGCATGGACATTCGGATTCGCCGCGATGCAGCCGTCCATCGCATTCATCCCCGGCGGCACGCACCAGGTTGCGCACGCCGCGCACAAGATATGCTGCCGCGACGGCGTCAAGTTCTTCCTGGGCCAGGAGGTCAAGAAGTGCATTATAGAGAACGCCGAGTGCAAGGGCATTGAACTGCTTGACGGAAGCCAGATCAAGGCGAACAAGTTCGTCGTCAGCACGCTGAGCCCGAACCAGCTGGCCTTCGACCTCATCGGAGAGGAGAACCTGGATCATTCCTTCAAGAAGCGCATTAAGATGCTCGAGACCGAATTCGGCTGTCTGATGTGGTACACATTCGCGCTCCATGAAGCGCCCAAGTACAATGTGGCCTCATTCAACCCCGATATAGACGATTCGTTCTGGCTTGGACTGGCCGACGAGCCCGACCCCTACCATGTAGTCCGCGAGGCTTACTACGCCCGATTGGGCCTGTGGCCGCCGACCTCGGACTGGTGTCCGACGGTATGGAGCCACAGCCTTGTTGACCCGCTCTTCGCACCGCCCGGGAAACATATAGCCAACAACGAGCAGCTCGGACCGCCGGTGAAGGCTCATACCGAGGACGAATGGCTAGATGTCAAGAAATGGTACGCAGAAGAGCTGGTTAAGATCTGGGAGAAACACGCACCTAATATGAATTGGGATAACATTATAGGCGTCGATACCAACTCGCCATACGATAACCTGAGAATGAAGAACACGGGCCCCAACGGCACCATGTCTATTATCGACCGCGTATCACACCAGTGCGACGACAAGCGGCCGATACCGGAGCTGGCCAACCATCGAACCCCTATCAAGAACCTGTATGCCACCGGCGCAGCATGGCACCTGGGAGCAAACTCCGGCGCTACCGAGTCCTACAACTGCTATCAGATCATAGCAAACGACCTCGGACTGCCCGGACCATGGCAGGAGTCTGGTAACGAAGAGCCCGATTCACTGTACCAGACCTGGCTTGAGACGCTTAAGAAGACAAGAGAAACAGGTCTAAAGAGCCCGTTAGCGAAGTGATGCCCTATGCCGATAAATAAGATAATGCCCAGCTTCGATGAAGCGGTAGCTGACATACCGGACGGAGCCACTATAATGATAGGCGGCTTTGGTACCGTTGCCAGCACTGCCAGCCTTCTGTTAGAGGCATTAGTTCGAAAGGGAGTTAAGAACCTTACCACGGTATCCAATTCATGCGGCTTCGGCAAAGATGTCTGGAAGCTGATGGGCGCCAAGTTCCCCGAGGATATGGATGTGCTTGTGCGGAATAACTGTATAAAGAAGGCCATCGCTTCCGCCCCGGTAAGCGCCGTATACCAGAATAACTTTGAAAAGAAACTCAGGGCAGGGGAAGTGGAGCTTGAGATGGTACCGCAAGGCACGCTGGCTGAGCGAATAAGAGCGGCCAAGGCCGGACTCGGGGGTGTTTACACCCCGGTAGGTACAGGCACAGCGGTTGAAGAAGGCAAAGAGACCAAAATCATAGACGGCAAGAAGTACATTCTGGAGCTTCCAATAAAAGCCGACTTCGCCCTGATAAAGGCGCACAAGGCCGATCGCTGGGGCAACCTGGTATACAGGTACAGCTCTCGCACCTTCAATGGCACTATGGCCGGTGCTGCTAAAGTGACCATAGCCGAGGTAGACGAGATTGTAGAACTTGGCGAACTAGCCCCAGACGAGATTCATACGCCCGGCATCTACGTGGATCGACTAGTGGTAAGGCCCGAAAAATACGAGGAGGCAGACGAGGCTGAGATCAGCCAGGATGCCAAGGAATCCCATGAAAAATACCTGGAAAGGAAGAGTGCGTAAGGGAGGGCTCATGGAAGATAAGTTTAAATTGGACAGAGAGACTATGGCCCTCCGCGTAGCCAAGGAGTTCCAGGACGGCAATTACGTTAATCTTGGCATCGGTATACCGGTTTTAGCTGCGAACTACATTCCTGTAGGCAGAGAGGTGGTATTTCAGAGCGAGAACGGTATCCTTGGCTTCGGCGAGATTACCACTTTAGGAGAGGGCGACCCTGACCTGGTTAATGCGGGAGGCCAAACGGTGCGCCCCGCGCCGGGGATGAGTGCTTTCGACCATGCCGAATCCTTCACCATGATCCGAGGGGGACACCTTGACATCAGTGTAATGGGAGGGTTTCAGGTCTCGGAGAAAGGCGATCTGGCAAACTACATGGTGCCAGAGAGGAAAATCGGCTCTATCGGCGGAGCCATGGATTTAGCCGTAGGGGCTAAAAGGCTCATTGTGGTGATGAACCATGTCACCAAGGATGGAAAACCTAGAGTAGTGAGAAAATGCACCTACCATATTACGGCAATCGAGTCAGTCAATTTGCTGGTTACCGATATCGCTGTCATTGAAATAACTGATAATGGGTTGGTGCTAAAAGAAGTAGCTCCAGGTTGGACTCCAGAGGAAGTGCAGAGCCTCACCGAACCGACGTTAATCGTCGATCCTGATTGCCATGAGATTGAGTTAATGTAACTCATGAAGATGAAAATATAAAATTACAGGGCAACAAGTGAGCTATATAAAACCCTAAAAAACAAGGAGGGAAAATGGCAAAGAACTACGACGTAATAATAATCGGTGGGGGCCCCAACGGGCTAACGGAAGCTTGTTACCTGGCTCGAGCGGGGCTCAAGGTACTGGTATGTGAGAGGAGAAATGAAATCGGCGGAGGGCTTGCTACGGAGCAGATAACCCTACCTGATTTCTATCACAACACACATGCCATCTACCATTTGATGGCGGACTATTCCCCGACAACCACTGACTTCGAATTCGACAAGAGATACG
>JAYEHL010000054.1:0-20528 GCA_034659515.1 Chloroflexota bacterium
ACCTGTATCACGGAGCTCGCTATGAGCCCCGTTTCATTATCGTACACAATCGTACACAGCGCGGAAGCCACGGGATGAACTTCGGCGTCGTTGAAAGCACCGGCCCCAACATGATAGTTGCCGCTGTCGAGCCGTGAGTCCGGTCGATGAAAGCGAGCGGGGCAGGTAATGATGAGTGTATATGTTATAATAATTATGTAAGCAATTCTCAATGTTACCCCTCGAAATCCCGGGATGTGCTATGGAAAAGAACGACCGTACCGAACTGAAGCCCCGTCGCAAGCGCAAGACGAGAGTTGAATCGAACGCTGTTAAGCGGATCGTCAGTCTGGAATGGTGTCCAGTTGCCATGTGTCTCATAAGGCAGGATGGCATCCTCATATCGGCAAATCATCAAGTTTGTGAACTCCTCGGATATTCAAAGAACGGGCTGGCTGGTCTCGGTATTCGTTCCCTGTGCATTGATCCATCAGATTGGGATATTGTAGAAGCGGACCTGTATCAGAGTGGCGGATATGGGCGGTATGAGGTCAAGATGCGGAATAAGGATGGCTCGGAGATCGTTTCTTTATGCACTGTAGCTATCGAGCGGGGCATCGATGAGCTTGCCGAGTGTTATGCATGTGTGATTCATGACATTACTGGTGATAAGCGCGTGCTGGAACGCCTACGCGGCGTCGAGAAATTCTTCTATCTGTTGGCTGAGAACCTGGCGGATGGGCTGTGGACGATAGAGTGGGATGCGGACATGAACATCCATATGACCTATTTGAGCCCCGCGATTAAGAACGTGATCGGTTATGAACCTGAGGAGGCGAAAAGGGTAGAGCTGTTTGATTTAATGACAAAAGAGTCTTTGCAGCGGGGCCTGAAGATATTGAATGAACAGTTTGAGCTGGAGAGGGAAGGGAGCGCGAACCCTTCGCGTTCTTGGGCCATTGATGTTGAGTTGTATCATAAGAATGGCACAATGGTTTGGGCCGAGGTCAGAACGACTTTTATACGCAATGAAGATGGTCGCGCTATCGGGCTTGCCGGGGTAACGCGCGATATCACGGAACGGAAGATGGCTGAGGCTGTGAGACGGATGCTCTCCTCTCGATTGATGGAGGTTCAGGAGGAGGAGAGGAAGAATATAGCACGGGAGCTACACGATCAGATCGGGCAGATGCTTACGGGTTTAAAATTGTCTCTCGAGTTGCTGCCGGGGCTACCGCCCCAGGATACTGAGGCTCGTCTCGAGGAAGCTCAAAGTTTGATTCGCGAACTTATGGATCGCACCAGGCGTCTATCGCTCGAGCTGCGCCCCTCTACACTCGATGACCTCGGGCTGCTGCCCAGCTTTCTGGATTATTTCGCACGCTACACGCATCAGACGCGTATACAGGTGAAATTCAAGCAAAGGGGACTGCGGAAGCGGTTCCCGCGGGAGATCGAGACCGCCGTTTATCGCATCGTGCAGGAAGGGCTGACCAATATTGCACGACATGCCAGTGTTAGCGAGGCGGCGGTTCGCATAACGGCTGATCGGAGCCAGATGAAGGTCGAGATCAAGGATAACGGGGTTGGCTTCAGGCCCAAGGTAAAAACACTGAGCAGCGCATCTATGGGTCTGGCGGGTATGCGAGAGAGAGCCTCCCTTCTCGGCGGCAGATTCGCGATCGATTCGGCGCCGGGGAAGGGTACGCGGCTGGTAGTGGAGCTTCCCCTGGAAGCTGGTACAAACAAGAAATGAGGGTTAGATGAGCATACCGACGATAGTGCTTGCGGACGATCACCATGTAGTTAGACACAGCCTGAGAGTCCTGCTTGAAGTAAAGGCGGGATTCAAGGTTTTGGGTGAGGCCGAAAACGGCCTGGAGGCGCTCAAATTGGTGGAGGAACTGCGGCCTGATGTGCTCGTCATAGATTTGATGATGCCCCGGATGAGCGGGCTGGAAGCTGCACGGCAGGTAAGTAAGCGTTCGCCTGATACGAAGGTAGTCGTACTTTCCATGTACGATGATGAGTCCTATGTAGTAGAGGCTTTGCGCGCGGGGGCGAAGGGGTATGTCCTAAAATCATCGACATCGGAGGAGCTGGTCATTGCGATACAGGAGGTTATAATCGGCCACAGGTATCTCAGCTCTCCGCTATCGGAGCGGGCGATAGAAACTTATACCCAGTCCGCCAAGGCAACGAAGATGGACGTGGATGACTTGATCACACCGAGGGAGAGAGAGGTCCTTCGCCTGGCGGCTGAGGGTTATACCAGCACCGAGATCGCTGCCGCGCTTTATATAAGTCCGAGGACGGCTCAGACGCATCGTACCAACCTGATGAGCAAACTAGGCCTGCACACACAGACCAATCTTGTTCGATACGCGATGCGTAAGGGTATCATCTTCGCCGGTGATGAAGATAAGTTACCACCGGACTCCAAATAGCGGCACTTTGCCACTGGTAGTACGCTGTTAATCCTCAGTAATCAATCATCGTATCCCTCCGGAATATCTGCTATAACTTCGCAATCCAGCGTTGCATTTCCTATTCACTTTAAGCCTGCGCGCTCATTGCTCAATATCTTCTACGGCTAAAGCAGTGGAAAAAATACGTATTGTTACATGGCTGGATACCGTGCCTAGCGTATATGATCGGCGTTTACGTGGGTGTAATCTAAAATTGA
Organism: Chloroflexota bacterium; assembly: GCA_034659515.1. GTDB lineage: Bacteria > Chloroflexota > Dehalococcoidia > E44-bin15 > E44-bin15 > JAYEHL01. The sequence continues at coordinate 2,666 of JAYEHL010000054.1, forward strand.
CAAGGGATAATCTAGGCAGATGAGCACGGATCTTGATTGCGTGACGGAAGTGTGACAGGGGCATATGCGGTGCGATCGAAAACTCAAGCTTCATCTGCACGAGGTCGAAGTGGAGTATGCAGATCGCTGTTTAAAAACCGGTTTTAAACGCCAGTATGGGCGTTACGTATATCGAGGTGAGGCATGCACATTTTTCGGACAGCATAAAGTACCGTGCATGCCTCACCCGGCTGACGAAGCGTTGGTACGGATAATTAGTTGGGTGAATTAAGTCGGCTGTGTGGAACGTAAATTTTGGGAGCCTGTAATTATGGGTAAATTAGAAGGAAAGGTAGCATTGATAACCGGTGCCGGGTCGGGCATCGGGCGCGCGTCCGCGATTCTATTCGCCAGGGAAGGCGCGAAGGTTGCGGTGGCCGATTACGCTGCGGCAGAGGGCAAGGAGACGGTTAAGCTAGTCGAAGACGCGGGCGGCACCGCGATATTTGTCGAGGCTGACGTATCGAAGAGGTCCGATATTGAGAGGATGATCGCTGCGACGACGGATGCTTTCGGACGGCTCGATATCCTGTTCAACAACGCAGGGATAAGCGCGGTGAGGCGCGCATTCCTTGCCGACCTCACCGAGGAGGAATGGGATCGGGTAATGGACACTAACCTTAAGAGCGTCTTCCTCGCCTGCAAGTACGCCATGCCGATCATGCTCAACCAGGGCGGAGGCGTAATTATAAACACATCGTCGGTGAACGGCCTGGGCGCGGCGATAACCGTCTCCCCTTACTGTACGTCAAAGGCGGCGGTCATCATGCTTACGAAGACCGTGGCCGCCGAGTACGGCAGAAAGAATATTCGAGCGAATTGCATATGCCCGGGCACCATCGATACGCCGATGGCCGTGGATCATATCAAGTATCTCCAGATAGGTAGTATTGCGCAGGGAAGGGTGGGGCAACCGGAGGAAGTTGCTCATGTCGCCCTGTTCCTCGCTTCCGATGAATCTTCATACATAAACGGGGCGTCGCTGGTGGTGGACGGTGGCTGGACGGCAGAGGTGAAACTGCCCGTTCGGCGGCTTAAACCGTCAAAGTAAGTTGTTTCGATAGGAAAAGGGGGCCATTTTGGCAGCGAAGTCGATCGGCGATTTGTTTAATCTTAAAGGTAAATGTGCGGTTGTGATCGCTGCCGTTCAATCTTTTTGGAGCTCGGACCATACTGGTGAACAACGCCGGTATCTATCCGGCCTGGCTCAATCCTCGATTTAAACGTAAGGGAGGAGTTGCCGCTGGTCGAATTTAGCGCTCTTAGATATAGCCTGTGGAAGGAGGAGTAATGTTCAAACTGATGTTTCCCGGGAAGAAGCAGAGGTGGGGGCTGGCATTAATCGCCGGAGGGTTAATACTCGTAGTCCTGGGAGCCCTGTGGATGGCCGTACTGTTTCCGAGCATGAGTAAGCTGCCGTGCGACTTTTCCGCAACAACGGTTACAGAGGGCACGGTTACCGTGCTCGATACACAAACTTACATGCCGATGACGTATAACGTGACCGTTACCAGGGAATTTGAGACAGTCGATTGTGTGGGCGATACGGCGTATATCACAGAGGATGTATCCTTTGTTGACAGCGATACAGGAGAAGCAATACCGATGCTCGTTTCGCACTCATTGATGGCGGTCGATAGGGCGACAAAGATGTTCGTGCCGAACGCCGTTGACGAGTACAGGGAAGGGTACTGGACTACACCTGCCGGTGTCACGAAGGACGACGTGTTCGATGTGTGGGTTACGGGAAACCCTGCAACCGTCAAATCGGGTTATGTCTCGGAGGAGGATTTCCACGGGCTGCATGTGATGTGCAGGGCAGCCGCCACTCCTGAAGAAGGCCTCATCGTTCCCGCTACCGATACCACACCTGAGATGATAGTGTACGCTCAGTATCAATCCAAGTGCGAGCCCGTCTCGGGGGCGGTGGTATGGGCTACCAGCACAACAAAGAGAACCATGATGATACCTTCCCCGGCAGATACTTCGACTCTTATCGAGATAACCGTTTACGAGGATCAGCTGACATTTACCGATGAGCAAACAGAAAAGATGATTGAGGATGCCAAGGAGTACAAGAGCCAGATAATACTATACGGCACCACGATGCCGTGGGTGATAATTATCCTGGGGTTCTTGGAGATGGCGCTCGGTATATGGATGTCGGGGATCATAAAAATCATAAAGTATGTGATTAACATGAAGAAGAACCCGCCAGCGACTGGTTGAGCCGGGGTATAAACAGACACACAATAGATAGTATTTGAAGTTGACAGCAGCCTCCCTGAGGGTGAGATGGTGGAGCGGTAAATTCCAATCTATCATCTCACCCTCAACTTTTCAAAAATAAATAGCGGCTGTTTGAAATATGTCATTTTGGCTAAGTTGTAAGTTATATCTGTATCGATTGTCGATGCAGGTTTAGTGTCTTCCGGCAGAACCGTGGTGAGGGCAAAAGAGATTGCTCGGAGAAACGATCAGGTAAGATGTCGCTGCGGCCGTTGACAGCCGTTAATGTTGCTATCGTATATATTCCAATGTAAAATAGATGTCGGCAATCAGGATCCGTCGTGTTGTCTCTTCCGAGAAGGAGAGGCGTTTTTATGACGAGGCCATCATCGGACAGGTGAAATGACTTTTGATTATATGTTCAATCCGCGGTCGATAGCGGTCGTAGGTGCCAGCGGCGGCACATACAACGCCGCGACAAATATCTTTCTCAACAACCTGATATCGTTCGGGTTCAAGGGCGGCATTTATCCGATCAATCTCAATGCCGGAGAGGTATCGGAGTTAAAGGCATACTCCACCATCTTGGATGTGCCCGGGCCGATAGATCACGTTATCAGCGGCGTCCGCGCGGAGTTGATCCCCCAGCTTCTCAGCGACTGCAAGGTCAAAGGAGTGAAAACGCTCCATTTATACACCGCCGGTTTCGCCGAGACGGGCATCGATGATCGCGGCGACCTTCAAGGAAAAATCGCTGCCGCTGTAAAAGATAGCGGGGTGCGCATACTCGGCCCCAACTGCATGGGCATATACAGCCCGGCGGCGGGTGTCACATTCTGCCCTGACTTCCCACGGGAGCCGGGGCCGGTGGGCTTCATCTCCCAGAGCGGCAGCTACTCCCTGATAGGGGTGCGAAACGCCGGCGCTCGAGGAGTGCGCTTCAGCAAGTTGGTGAGCTTCGGTAACGCCAGCGATATCGACGAGTGCGACATGTTCGAATACCTCGGCAACGATCCGGAGACTGAGATCATCGCCGCCTACATCGAGGGAACCAGGAACGGGGATCGATTGCGCCGCGTGCTGGCCGAGGCGGCGGCCAAAAAGCCCGTGATCATTATCAAGAAGGGCGGCACCGAGGCCGGCAAACGCGGCGCCAGCTCGCACACCGGAGCGATGGCTGGCGACGACTCGGTGTGGGATGCGCTGATCAGGCAGGCCGGTGCTATTCGCGTCGAAGACCTTGAGGAGATGATCGACCTTCTGACGACATTCCAGTTTTTCAAGCTGCCTCGAGGCAAAAAGGCCGTGCTCATCGGCATCGGCGGCGGGCCCAGCGTACGTTCCGCCGACGACTGCGAGCGCGCGAGGCTGACGCTGCCCGGCATCCCCGACGAGGTGGTCGAGGAACTGAGGAAGACCGCCCCCGTTGCCGGCAGCATGCTGCGCAACCCCGTCGATGTGGGTGGTTACCACATGGACTGGGTCCCCGTCATTCGGACGCTCGCTGCGTGGCCGGAGAACGACATGTTCATCTGGCAGATCGCTCCCGATATCGAGCCCTTCGCCCAGGAGGGTTTCCTTCGCCAGTACTGCCTGGATCAGAGGGCTCGCTTTTTAGACACATTCCTTGAGACGGGGAAGCCGCTGGCGGTAGTGGTTCACATGGTGGAGCGCAAGGAGGCCATGGAAATCCAGCACGCCACGCGCGAGCTGTGCATCGATCACGGCGTTCCTTTCTACACCTCGGTCTACAGCGCGGCGCGGGCGATTGTTAAATTCATGGATTACCACGATAGACTTAAAGAATCAAAGAAATAGTTGTAGGGCGGGCTGTGCCCGCCGATTAGCTGGTGGGCTGAGCCCACCCTACATTTTATTTCGTACGGCATGATAAATTAAAAAGGCCTGCCGCTGATATAGCGGCAGGCTTTCATGTTTAATTCTATCCGGCTACTGTCCACCCTGGCCTCCGCCCTGATTTACTGCTTGGCCGTTGCGATCCCCACGTGCATGTATGACCTTGCCGGCGGATATCTGCAGTTGAGTGCCGGTCTGTACCATGAGCCCCTCTCCCAATTGTTGTGTTGAGTCAATCCAACTCATTGACCTCCTTTTCCTACTGTGATAACATGGTGCAGGTTTTGGCAGAATTTGTAGATTTTTATAGATTTACCCGGTCATCTACAGCTTGGATTATCGCATGACTCAGGGAGAATCAAACACCGGACAGAACCTGCTCACAATCGGCCAGGCGTGCAAGCTCCTCGGCGTGAGTGAGGCTACTCTAAGGAACTGGACCGACGAGGGCAAAATAAAGGCGTTCGTCACGCCGGGAGGCCATCGGCGCTACGTCGAGTCGGAGTTGCGCAGTTTCATCGCCGCGCAGAGCCGCATGTTCACCACTCAGAACCTGATCGACGAGATGGAGTCCGAGCCGCGGCAAAAGATTCAGATGGCCCGCGAGCGCATGGCTGCGGCACCCTGGTACAACAGCCTCGACGATGCGGCTAAATCAAAGCTGAGGGAGCTGGGCAGCACGGTCTACGGCCTCACCGTGGAGTATTTAACTAAGAAAAAAGACCGTGATGAGACCATGCGTTCGGCAAGAGAAGTCGGGAGGCGGTTCGGCGAGTATCTGGCCGATGTGGGCATCTCGCTCACCGATGCCATCGAAGCTTTCATCATGCATCGGTCGCCATTGATACAGGTGGCCAGCGATATTGTGAAGCGGGAGGGCGTGCTGCGCGGGCAGGCTGCGGACGCCGTGCCGCTGGTGACGCAGATAACGGACGAGTTCCTGCTTTCGCTCGTCGAGGCCTATCAGGTGCGCCAGCGTAGTGGTGGGGAGGGGGCGTAGCTTTGCTTTCGATATCTCGCCTGCTTTGTGACGAAATCGGTCCCGGCGATCATCTGCGCTATCGTGACGATGGCGATAAAGACAGTCGCAGGCCGATAGTCGTCTGGAACTGCACGACGCGATGCAACCTCAATTGCGTTCACTGCTACTCCAACTCCGGTTCCACCGGTCGCGATTACGCTATGAGTACCGATGAAGGTGTGGATTTCATTCGACAGCTTGCCGATTTCGGCGTGCCGGTGCTTCTTTTCTCCGGCGGCGAGCCGCTGATGCGAGATGACTTCTTCGACCTGGCGCGTTTCGCCGTCGATAGCGGCGTCGGCGTGGTGGTCTCCACCAACGGCACGCTGATCGATGTCGCAGCCGCCGCTCGAATCAAGGATATCGGCTTCCGCGAGGTGGGCATCAGCCTAGACGGCGTCGGCGAGATCAACGATCGATTTCGCGGCATGGACGGCGCGTACGAGGCGGCGCTTGAGGGCATACGCAACTGCAAGGCCGCCGGGCAGCGTGTTTCGCTGCGCATGACGCTGACGCAGTCGAACTATAGCGAGATCAACGCCATCTTCGACCTAGCCGAGCGTGAGGACGTCGACCGAGTATGTTTCTATCACCTGGCGTACTCGGGCCGTGGCAGCGCCCTCGTCGCCAGCGACCTGTCGCACGAGGAAACGCGGCGCACCATCGATCTCATCTGCGAGCGGACGCTCGACTTTTATCGCAGGGGGCTGCGAAAAGAAATCTTGACAGTTGGTAACCACGCCGATGGGGTGTACCTGTATCGAATGTTGATGAGGGAAGACCCCGAACGCGCCGGGAAAGTTATCGATCTATTGCGCAGCAACGGCGGCAACAACTCCGGCGTGCTCATCGGCGCTGTCGATGCCGTCGGTAACGTTCACCCCGACCAGTTCTGGAGCACGGTCACGCTGGGAAACATTCGCGACAGAGCCTTCGGCGAGATATGGCAGGACATATCGAATCCGCTGATGGCTGGATTGAAGGATCGAAAATCGATACTGAAGAGGCGCTGTGCCCGCTGCCGTTATATCGATATCTGCAACGGCAACCTGAGGTCGCGCGCCGAGGCCGTGTACGGCGACGTCTGGGCCGATGATCCCGCCTGCTATCTCACCGACGAGGAGATCGGCCTTGGCTGATACGGTCGAGTCGAGAAAAGATATATTGGAGCCGAGGCTGAGGCTGGTGGCGTGGGAGATCACCCGCAGATGCAACCTATACTGCGCGCACTGCCGCGCCTCGGCAGAGGACGTCGATTACGGCGGCGAGCTGAGCACCGACGAGTGCTTCAGGCTTATCGATCAAATCGTCGAGGTGGGCAAACCTATTTTGATCCTCACCGGCGGCGAGCCGCTGTGCCGCCCGGACGTCTTCGACATCGGCCGGTACGCCGCGAAAAAAGGGCTGCGCGTCGTGCTCGGCACCAACGGCACGCTGATCGACGATGACGTCGCCCGCAGGCTGAAGCAGGTGCCGGTATCGAGGGTCGGGGTGAGCATCGACTTCCCCGGCACCGCATTGCAGGACGAGTTTCGCGGCAAGAGAGGCGCTTTCGACGAGGCCGTCGAGGGCATAAAGCAATCGCAGCGGGCGGGCATCGAGGTGCAGATAAACAGCACCATTACCAAAAAGAATGCCGCGCTCATCGGCGAGCTGCTCGATCTCGCGCTCGAACTCGGCGCCGTGGCCTTCCACCCGTTCATGCTGGTGCCCACGGGCCGCGGCAAAGACCTGGCTGACATCGCTCTCTCGGCAGAGGAACACGAGCGGGTGCTGAACTGGATATACGATAAGCAGGCGGAGTTGGGCGACCGCATATCGTTCAAGCCCACGGACGCGCCGCACTACATGCGTATCGCCATACAGCGGAGGGGTGGTGGACGAATGATGTCGCGTAAGGGCTTGATTAATCAAGCCCCTATGGAAATCCCCCTCAGTCCCCCTTTGCGAAAGGGGGAGGTTTCGTCGGTCCCTCACGGTCATCATGCGATGGGTGAAATGACGCGCGGTTGCCTCGCCGGTACCGGTTTCTGCTTCATATCGCATGTGGGACGGGTGCAGGGGTGCGGTTACCTGGATGTGGAGGTGGGAAACGTTCGAGATGACAGCTTCGACAGCATCTGGTCGAATTCCGAGGTGTTCGAGCGGCTACGCGACCTGTCGAATCTCAAGGGCAAGTGCGGCGTCTGCGAGTTTAAACGTCCATGCGGCGGATGCCGCGCCCGCGCCTACGAGGCCACCGGCGATTATCTGGAGGCCGAGCCGTATTGCATCTACCAACCGAAAGCCGCGCGAGGTTCGGAAGCCAGGCCGGCATAGAAAGCAATGAGTATGTGTGTTATCGAGATTCTACGTTTGATGGTGGGCACAGCTCACCCTATGCATCTGGATTGCGTCCCCGTGAAAACGGGGATTAAGTCGGGCAATGACAACGATAACAGGTACTGCATCTACCAGCCGAATGCGATGCGCGCCATCGGGTCGAGCGAGGGATAAATCGATAGTGAAGAAGATCGAATTGGACGTTATCGATAAAGGGCTGTTGAACGTGTTGCAGGCTGGTTTCCCCATTGCCCGCGAGCCCTTCGCCCTGACCGCGAATGAAATCGCTATAAACGAGGTGGATGTTATCGGGCGGGTCAGGCGGTTGAAGCGGGGAAGCATCATTCGATATATCGGCCCGGTATTCGATGCGCGAAGCCTCGGCTATAGCAGCACGCTGGTCGCCATGAGTGTGCCCGTAGATCGACTCGAATCGGCGGCCCGCATCGTCAACGAACATCCCGGCGTCAGCCACAACTATCAGCGTGATCATCAGTACAATCTGTGGTTCACACTGACGCTCCCCGCTGACAAAGATATTCAGGGGAAGGTTCTGGCGTTGAGCGAGGAAATCGAGCCAGAGGCGATGATGGAGCTTCCCGCGCTAAAGCGCTTCAAGGTCTCCGCCCTGTTTGACGTGGGGGGCAGCGAATCTTCACTCGGCAATATGTTGTCTGAACCCAATCTCGATGCGGCACTGGATTCCACCGACTGGGCGGTCATTATCGAGCTTCAGCGCGACCTGCCCATCGTTCGCAGGCCCTTTGATGGCGCGGCGAGGGCCGCCGGAGTGAGCGTCGATGATTTTTTAGAGCGAGGCCGGTCGCTCAAGGAGCGCGGCGTCATGCGGCGTTTCGGCGCGGCGGTGGCGCATACGAAGGTTGGGTTCGCCGCCAACGTTATGGTCTGCTGGAACGTGCCGCGGGATTCGGTCGGAGAGGCAGGCCGGAGGATGGCCGCCTTCAGCGAGGTCAGCCACTGCTACGAGCGCGCGACCCGCGACGGCTGGCCGTACAATCTGTACACCATGATCCACGGCAGGACGGAGAGGGAATGCCGGGATGTGATAAGTAAGATCGCCTCGCGGACGGGCATCGAGAAATACGAAACTCTGTTTACAGTGAAGGAGTTCAAAAAGGAAAGGATCAGGTTCGCACCGCCAGGCTCCGGCTCGACGGCGAATCGTTATTACCCGATATCGGTCGATATCGGCGGAAAGCGATGCGTTGTTATCGGCGGCGGCGATGTAGCGCTGAGGAAGGTTCGAACCCTGCTGGAGCACAGCGCGCTGGTGCAGGTGATCGGTCCGGAGCTGTGCCCCGGCATCGAGGCGCTGATCGTTGACGGTAAGATAACGGCTACTAGGCGCAGCTATCGAAGGGACGACCTGCGCGGGGCGTTCGTGGTTATCGCAGCGACGGACGATGCCGTGACCAACGAGCGTGTGGCGCGGGACGCCCATCGACTGGGAAAGCTGGTGAACGTGGTGGACGTGCCGGATCGCTCGAATTTCATTGTCCCCTCCTGCCTGCGGCGCGGCGACCTCTCCATCGCGGTGTCCACCGGCGGCGCGAGCCCGGCGCTGGCGCGTCGCATCAGGGAGAGGCTCGAAGGCGATTTCGGGGAGGAGTACGAGACGCTGCTATCGCTGGTGGGGCGGGTGCGCGCCGAGTTGAAACAGGGGGGCATCATCGTTTCCGGCGACGGGTGGCATGACGCCCTCGACCTGGATGTCCTGCTCGATCTGGTACGCAAGGATCGTTTGGAGCAGGCCGAACGGCATTTGATCGATAAACTTACGGGGTGTGGTCGAAATGGGCGGTGCTAAGCTGGCAGGGCCTTCGCTTTGCATGGTGGGCGTGAACCACGATACGGCCCCGCTGGCGGTGAGGGAGAGCCTGAGCATTTCCAGGGGCCGCGTCCGTGGAGTCCTCAACCGTCTGCGCGATTTCGTTCCCTACGGCGTGATACTGGCTACCTGCAACCGAACGGAGATATACGCCGCGGGCGGCGATTGCCGGTCGGCGTCCGACGCGATCGTCGCGTTCCTCCGCGAGCGGTCGGGCCTGCCGGAGGAGGAACTGTCGCCGTGCTTGAACGTCGCCGTCGGCTACGAGGCGATGCGCCATATCGCGGAGACGGCCTCAGGGCTGCGCTCGATGATCGTCGGCGAGTGGGAGATACTGGGCCAGGTACGGCAGGCGCTGGAGGATGCCGAGCACGAGCGCATGGTCAACCCGCCGTTGCGGCAACTGTTCCGGCACGCGATACGCGTCGGCAGGCGGGTGCGCGACGAGACAGACATCAGCCGGAACGCGCTCTCGGTGAGCTCGGTGGCTGTCGACTTGGCTGCGCGGGCGGTCGGCGATATCGGCCAACGCCGGGCGGTGCTCATCGGGGCCGGGCAGGCGGGCAAGCTGGCGGCGCGGGCGTTCGTGCAGCGAGGCGTTTCGCGATTATCGGTTGTCAACAGGTCGCACGATAGCGCCGAAGAACTGGCCTCATCGCTCGGCGGCGCGGCCGTCGCGCTGGACGACCTCCAATCGGAGATGGAGTCCGCCGACATCCTGATCTCGTGCACCGGCGCGCCGCATCCCATCGTGCATTGCGACATCGTGTCGGATGTGATGGCGAAAAGGCAGGAGCGCCCGCTGGTGGTAGTGGACATCGCCGTGCCGCGCGACGTCGAGGAGGCGGTCGGGCGGATCGAAAATGTTTATTTATACGATATCGATGATTTCACACAGATGTCGAAGGCGAATCGCCGCGCCAGGGAGCGCGAGATCGCAAAGGCGATGTCCATCGTCGATGAGGAAATGGAGCGTTTCATTGAGCGCTGGCGGGCGCTGGATGTCAAGCCTGTCGTCGGCGAGCTGATGCGCATGGCCGAGGAGGTGCGCCGGCGGCAGCTCCGATTGACGCTGAAGAAGCTCCCGCCGCTGTCGGACGAGGAGCGCGACAGTCTGGAGGCGATGACCAAGGCCATCGTGAATAAGATACTGCACAACCCGATCAGGTGCCTCAAGAATAACGGCCACGGCGACGGCGAGCTGGTGGAGACGGTGAAGGATCTGTTCGGGATAGACGGGCAGGAGGCTGAGGAGAGATGGTAGAGAAGATTATCGTCGGCTCGCGCGGCAGCAGGCTGGCCGTCATACAGGCGCAGGAGGTCATCGACGGGCTGCGCCGTATCGACGCGAATTTGAATATCGAGTTGAAAACGATCAAGACCGAGGGCGACCGCGATCGGAATACCTCGCTTACAGTACTTGGCGGCAGAGGAGTCTTCGTCAAGGAGATCGAGGATGCGCTGCTGCGCGGCGATATCGATATCGCGGTGCACAGTTTGAAGGATATGCCCACCGATACGCCGCCGGGGCAGCGCATCGCCGCGACGCTTGAGAGGCTCGATCCGCGCGATGTGCTGGTATCGCCTCACGGCGGGCTATCGAAGCTGCCGCCGGGGGCGCGGATCGGCACCGGCAGCCAGAGGCGCAGCGTGCAGTTGCTGTCGATGTGTCCTGAGGTGGAGATCGTCGACCTGAGAGGCAATATCGATACTCGTCTGAGGAAATGCGATTCGGGGCAGGTGGACGGCGTGCTGATGGCGGCGGCGGCGCTTATCCGATCGGGCCTCAGCGACGAAATAACCGAATACCTGCCCTTCGAGACATTCACGCCCGCAGTGGGACAGGGCGCGCTGGGCATAGAGATCCGGCGGGGCGACGGCATTATCGAAGAGCTGGTTGTTCCGCTGAACCACGCGCCGACCATGGCCGCCGTGATCGCCGAGCGTGCGTTCCTGAGAGCGCTCGGCGGCGGGTGCCAAGAGCCGATAGCCGCGCTGGGTGTGGTCGAGGGAGCGTCACTGCGGGTGCGCGGCATGGTGGCCGACTCGGCGAGCGGCGAGACGATGTACGCCGGTGTCGAGGGTGGCGTTGCGGATGCGGAGGCGTTGGGCAAGCGTCTGGCGCGCGAGATGATCGAAATGGGCGCCGAGAGGCTCATCGGGAGGTGCGGATCGTGAGAATTGGAAAAGTATATCTTGTCGGAGCGGGGCCCGGCGATGCCGGACTGATCACGGTCAAAGGCCTCGATTGCCTGCAGCGGGCGGACGTCGTCGTCTACGACCGTCTCATCGACGACGGTTTGCTGGCGTGCGTGCGGTCGGACGCCGATATCCTTTATGTCGGCAAGTCATCGAAATCACACGCCGTCGAGCAGAGTGAGATAAATCGTATTCTGGTCGATAAGGCGAAAGCGGGAAATACGGTCGTTCGCTTGAAGGGCGGCGACCCGTTCGTGCTGGGGCGCGGCGGCGAGGAGGCGGAGGCGCTCGTGGAGCACGGCATACCGTTCGAGGTCGTCCCCGGCGTTACATCGGCAGTGGCGGCCCCGGCGTACGCCGGCATCCCGGTGACGCATCGCGGGGTGGCCTCGTCGTTTGCGGTCGTCACCGGCCATGAAGACCCGTCGAAGGAGGATTCGATGGTGGATTGGCGTCGGTTGGGATCGGCGGTGGATACCATCGTGTGCCTCATGGGCATGGGCAACCTCTCCACAATCGTCGATGAACTGATCGATGGCGGGAAACCGGCGGATACCCCTGTAGCGCTGATACGCGAGGGCACGACGCCGCGCCAGCGCACTATCGTCGGCACGCTGGCGACCATCGTCGAGCTGGCCGCGCGCGAGGGCTTCGAGCCGCCGGCGGCAATCGTGGTCGGAGATGTCGTCAACCTTCGAGAGAAAATAAATTGGTTCGATAACAGGCCGCTGTTCGGCAAGCGGGTGCTGGTGACCCGGTCGCGGGCGCAGGCTGGCGTATTGAGCCGCCTGCTGTCCGGGCGCGGCGCCGATCCGGTCGAGCTGCCAGTCGTCGAGGCGCGGGACCTAGCCGATGCGTCTGAGCTGGACGAGATGATATCGCGAATTTCTGATTTTCAATGGGTGCTTTTCACAAGCGCCAACGGCGTCGATGCGGTCTGGAAGCGTATGCGTCGGATGGGGCTGGACGCGCGCTGGTTCGGCGAGATCAAGATCGGCGCTATCGGCCCGGCCACCGCCGATTCGCTTGAGTCTCGTGGCCTGCACCCCGACTTCACAGCTCACGAGTATACCAGCAAGGGCATGCTCGAAGGGCTGGCAGAATTGGGCGTCGCCGGGTGCCGTATCCTGCTGCCGCGCTCCGATATAGCTCCGCGGGAATTGATCGAAGGGCTGGTGCAACTCGGGGCCGACCCGTTCGAGGTGACGGCCTATCTTACCGCCGAGCCCGCGGGTCCGCCTTCCACCGGAATAGAGATGATCGATAACGGGGAGATCGACATTGTTACTTTTACCAGTTCGTCCACCGTCGCGAATACGGTGAAGGTGCTGGATGGGAAAATCGAGGCAATAAACAGGGCGAAGGTCGCCTGCATCGGCCCGGTGACGGCATCCGCTGCGGAGAAGGCGGGCCTGAGGGTCGATATCATAGCGCAGGAACATACTGTCCCCGGCCTGGTCGAGGCCATCGAGGCGTATTTTGCCGGCGAAACGGAGGGCGAATCGTGAGCGGATATCCCGAAGTAAGGCTGCGGCGGCGGCGGCGCACCGGGGCGCTGCGGCGGATGTTCCGCGAGACGCCGCTCGGAATCGACGACCTGATATATCCGCTGTTCGTGACGCACGGTAGCGGCATCAGGCGTGAGGTGCCGTCGATGCCCGGCGTATTTCAATACTCGGTCGATATGCTGCCGCCGGAGGTCGAGGAAATCGCTTCGCTCGGCATCGACGCCGTGCTGCTCTTCGGCATACCGGCGGAGAAGGACGATACCGGCTCGTCCGCCTATCGATCCGACGGCGTTGTGCAGCAGGCTATCCATCGAATCAAGGAAGTGACGCCCGATCTCGTCGTTATCACCGACGTCTGCCTGTGCGAGTACACCGATCACGGCCACTGCGGCGTGGTCGTCGACGGCGACGTCGACAACGACCGGACGATCGATCTGCTGGCACGCACGGCGCTGTCCCATGCCGAGGCCGGAGCGGATATCGTGGCGCCGTCGGACATGATGGACGGCAGGGTCGGCGCGATACGTAACGCGCTGGACGGGTCGGGTTTTGCGCACGTGCCGATCATGTCGTACGCGGTGAAATACGCCTCGGCGTTCTACGGGCCGTTCCGCGACGCGGCGGAGTCCGCGCCGCAGTTCGGCGACAGGCGCTCGTACCAGATGGACGCGGCGAATGTGCGCGAGGCGCTGCGGGAGGCTGAGCAGGACATCGCCGAGGGTGCCGACATCGTCATGGTCAAGCCGGCCTTAGCTTACCTCGACGTGATTCGCAGGGTGCGGGACATGTGCAACCATCCCATCGCCGCGTACAACGTCAGCGGCGAGTACGCCATGGTGAAGGCGACTGCGGCCAACGGCTGGATCGACGAGCGGAGCATCGTCATGGAAATATTGACCGGCATCAAGCGCGCCGGCGCGGACGTCATCGTCACGTATCATGCGAAAGATGTCGCGAAATGGTTGCGGGAGTAAGGTTCCTGCTTGCGGCTAGTTTAAAAGAGAGGTGCCCTTCCGCGGAAGGGCCGGGGTTTTTAGGGGTGCCCCCTATTTTTAAAATTCCCCCAAGATTGGGGGTTAGGGGGTTGAATTAGATCGAATGTCGAGGCTGATTTCATGAATAGGAGTAAATCGAAGAAGCTGTTCGAAGAGGCTCAGAGGTTCCTCCCCGGCGGGGTGGACAGCCCGGTGCGCGCCTTCAAATCCGTCGGCGGGGAGCCCGTATTCATCGAGCGCGGGCTCGGGTCGAAGATCTACGACGTCGACGGAAACGAGTATATCGACTACGTTTGCTCGTGGGGACCGCTCATTCTGGGTCACGCTCATCCGCAGGTGGTCGCTGCGCTGAAGCGGGCGGCCGAGCGCGGTACCAGCTTCGGGGCGCCGTGCGAGCTCGAGACGACACTGGCTGCAATGATCTGCGAGGCGATGCCGTCCGTCGAAAAGGTGCGCTTCGTCAGCTCCGGCACCGAGGCGGCGATGAGCGCCATCCGCTTGGCACGGGCGTTCACCGGACGAGACAAGATCGTGAAGTTCGCCGGATGCTATCACGGGCACTCGGACGGGCTGCTGGTAAAGGCCGGTTCGGGCGTCGCCACGCTCGGGTTGCCCGACAGCCCGGGTGTGCCGCAAGGCTACGCCGGCAACACGCTCATCGCATCGTACAACGACCTGAGCGAGGTGGAGCAGTTCTTCGTGCGGCACAATGATATCGCCGCCGTCATCGTCGAGCCCGTCGCGGCCAACATGGGTGTTGTGTCTCCGCGATCTGGTTTTCTCGAAGGTTTGCGCGACCTGACCGCGTCGCACGGCGCGCTGCTCATCTTCGACGAGGTGATCACCGGCTTCCGCGTCGCTTACGGCAGTGCGCAGGAGGTCTACGGCGTGAAGCCGGATATCACGTGCCTTGGCAAGATCATCGGCGGGGGGCTGCCGGTGGGGGCCTACGGAGGACGCGAGGAGATCATGAATATGATCGCGCCTTCAGGACCTGTATACCAGGCGGGCACGCTGTCGGGCAACCCGCTGGCGATGACGGCGGGCATCGAGACGTTGAAGGTACTGCGTTCTGTGGGCGTTTACGAAGGGATCGACCGCAAGGCGGGGCGGCTGGAGCGCGGGATAATCGAGGTGTCGCAGAAACTCGCATCGCCCGTCAGCACGGCCAGGGCGGGCTCGCTGATGACGCTCTTCTTCGCCGCGGAGCCGCCGTCGAGCTACGAATCCGCCGGGCGCGCCGATACCGCGGCCTTCGCCGGTTTCCATAGGGCGCTGCTCGACCGCGGGGTCTACTGGCCGCCGTCGCAGTTCGAGGCGGCGTTCGTATCGCTGGCGCATGGCGACGAAGACATCGATACTACGGTTTCGGCGATTGCGGAGGCGCTGGCGTTGGCCGGACGCTGAACGGTGTGTATAATATAGGCGGAGGATATGATGATACAGGTGACCGACGCCGCGATAGAGGAGTTCAAGGCCATCATGGAGCGTGGCAAAGATAATTGCATCGATGAGTTCAAGGAAGTTTCATGTGGTGTCGATGAAGCCGATATAGCCCTCAGATTGATCCCCACACAAACCGGACACCTGGCTATAATACTCGACGTGTTCAGAGAAGGGGACAGCGTTGTGGAGCATGAGGGAAACAAGATGCTTCTGGTCGATGCGGATTTGATAGACTTCGTCGATGGGCTGATGTTCGACTGTGTAGATACCCCCGAGGGCCGGAGGCTTGAGATAAAAGGATTTGCTCAAGAGGAATAAATTGTCGGCTGCTTCATCTGTTGCACTTCATTATTGAACCCGCGAAGTTCTTTAAGCCCGTCCGCGCCGTGTTTCTCGTATCGGGCGATCCACTTGTAGATTGTAGGTCTGCTTACATCGTACAATTCGCTTAACTCCGTAATAGAGACCTCATCTTTGATCCAGTCGCCTATCATTTGTACTTTCTGATCCATGACACACGTTTCCTTCCAAGGCATAGACTTTACCTCCTTGTCTATACCTTTTTACTGTAAACGATGTGCCCAGTCTATTTTGTCAACATTGTACCCGGTTCATACCCCTTTGCAAAAGGGGGACTAAGGGGGATTTTAAAGTTGGGGTACATCCCCAATCAACATACGAGAGTGGGACGGTGGGAAAGTAAACGCCGTGCGGGGCGATCGATTTGTTCAGGGAATAGCGGTGTCCAGCAAGACCAGAGCCGGTTTATCCAGCTAGTGCTCATCCTTCTGGTCGCCCTGGTCCTTGAGGAAGCGCTCGATGTCCTGAAGCAGCTCCTCCGAGTATTCCGGCTGCTGTTCTTCGGGGGTGGTCTGCTCCGCCAGTCGCTGGAAGTAATCGATCAGCCCGCTGGCTTCCTCTCCGAACGATTCTTTCAGCTGAACGATCTTCTCCTCTATCTGATCGTCCGATTCTTTGACCCAGGTATCCATATCGGAAAGATCGATCTCCAATCCTGTGATTTGCGTAATCGCCTGCAGCACCGCCTTGGAGGACCGGGGGTTGGCGATGTGCGTGGTGTAGATCGGTATCTCTCCCAAGAGGCAGAGCCCCTCGATATTCCTGTGCTTCGCCGCACCGAGGAGCAGGCCGTTCATGCCGCTGATGCTTCCCTCCTTGAGCGTGCTGATGTTGCAAAGTCCCAGTTCGCTCAGCAACTCGGGATCGGTAACCGCCGCCGAGACCTTGGGTTTCTTGGTGTGGTAGATATGGCTCGGCGCCGCTGCGAAGGTGTGGACTCGCTTGACCCCGAACTTCTCAGCTACATCGAGGATGATATTCGCCATGAGATACCCGTTGACCACCGGCTGCGCCTCTCCGGCGAATATGATCCAGTCCCTAACGCCGTTGCCCCGTGCGAAGTAGAATTTGTTCTCGGGGAACTGGAAGTCATTGACGATGCTGTCCTGAATGTAAACGCCGCTCAGTTCGAAGAACTCCTCCGGCGATAAAATGCCCAGTTCCTCGGCTTTCAGATTATCGATGAGATATCGCGACGCAATGCTGGACACGCCTCCCATGCCGGGCCACGCCGCTATCATATAAGGAGCTATAAGCTCGGGCTCTTTGAAAAGTGTTATCTCATCCATCTCAGACACGTGTGTGCTCCATAATTATATATCATATGCTATAGCATTGGAAAGTAAGTCAGCCTGATCGCGGTGAAGTTTTTCTGTACGCTGTCGCCGCCTTTGATAATCGAGCCCAGCTCGGTGCTATGACCGGGCAGTATATATTCGATGTCCAGTTCGGAGAGCTGCTCGATGCTGCGTTTGAGCAGACTGCCGTCCCCACCGGGCAGGTCGGTCCTGCCCACCCCGCCGTAAAACAGGAGATCACCGGTTATCAGCACACGCTTGTCGGGCCAGTACAGGCTTATGGAGCCGGGGGAGTGGCCGGGGGTGTGTATGACGCGGAGGGTCAATTTACCGTCTGCGTTGAACTTAATGTCCCCTTCCCTGATGAAGAAGTTCGGCTCGAAGTTTATCTCGTAGCCGGGCATCCTGGACATGTACTCCTTCATCGCTTTGAAGGACTCCTCCTCGTTTTCGTGGAAGGCGATGAGGGCCTGCCTCGGTTTCCCGTCGCTTGCTTTGCCGAGTTCCATGAGAGCTTTGTTGGCCTGGCAGTGATCGGGATGTGTGTGGGTGTTTATGATAAGACCGATGTCCTCGGGGGCCAGTCCGTCCTTTTTCATGTTCGCCAGGAGTTGATCGAAGCAGCGCTCGTTCATCTCGTTAGTGACCTGGCCGGGATCGATGAGAATGTGGGGCTTATCGCCGCGCAACACATCGGCGAAGACGTAGGTGTTGGCGTTGTTGCCCCTGCCATGCCATAG
>JAYEHL010000055.1:0-4095 GCA_034659515.1 Chloroflexota bacterium
GTGTCCGGGGTGGTGTGAGATGTTGGCGGCAGATTTAAAACGTTTGCGTAGGGGTGAATCTTGTGTTCGCCTCGATTGATTGTTGTCACCACGATAGATATTACAAAATGTGAGGAGTAGAATTGAGAACCTATCTCGACTGTTTACCATGCCTGCTGAATCAGGCGCTGAAGGCGGCAAGGGCTGCGACCGCCGATGAGGAAATCCATCGCAAGGTGCTGAATTCATTCGCCGAGATGATCCCCAGCCTTTCTTTAGGTTTGAAACCGCCGGAGATCGCCCAGCAGTGCTACCAGCTGGTCCGCCAGCTTACCGGTAACGGCGACCCTTTTCGCGAGGCAAAGGCTGAAGCCAACCGGGCCGCGCTGGCCCTTTACCCGCGCCTTAAGGAAACGGTGGCTGACTCGGAAGACCCCTTGCTCACAGCGTGCAAGCTGGCCATCGCCGGCAACTCCATCGATCTTGGTCCCAGTTTTGATCATGGGGACATAGAAAGCATAGTGAAGACGGCTCTGATGTCGCCTCTGGTTGTGAATCATTACGAGCAATTCTTAATGAGCATTAAAAATGCCCGGCGCATACTGTATCTCGGGGACAACGCCGGAGAGATCGTGTTCGATCGCCTGCTTATCGAGGAAATTCGTCGAATGAAAGAACTGGAGATCGACTTCGTGGTAAGGGAAAGTCCGGTCATAAACGATGCCACGATGGAGGATGCTCTGGCGACGGGCATGGATAAGATCGCCCGAATCATCTCCAACGGATCGGATGCACCTGCCACCATACTCTCTCAGTGCTCGCCTGAGATGCTGAAGCTCTACCACTCGGCTGACGTTATTATCTCCAAGGGGCAGGGGAATTACGAGTCGCTCAGCGAAGAGCCGGAGAATATCTTCTTCCTCTTGAGGGTTAAGTGCCCGTTACTGGCGGAATTGGTTGGTGTGGAGGTCGGGGATGCGGTGCTCGAGCAAAACCTTGCCCGGGTCAATACTTTATAGCAGCTTCCCGAGTTTTGGTTAGCTCACTTTCGATGAAGCCGCAGTGATTGCGATAATGCAGGAGGCGAAACGCCCGGTCATCGCCCGATGGCCTTGCGGCGACCATGCGTCGAGACATGAACAAGCGAGTGATTAGATGGAACGCTTGATGTTGCCGGAGACCTGCAGGCGGCGATTCGATATCGCGTCAGCGACGGCTATTTCAGCGATTGACTGAACCGCTCGGTAAAGATGTGTTCCTCAATTATCGAGCGGATTGCCGCGAGCGCCGGGGTATCGGGCAGTCCCAGCAGGGATTTACCGGTTAAATCATGATAGGCGATCTTCTCGTCCTGTGGTACGTATCCCAATACTTCGATACCTATGTCTTCCGCCGCCTTCGCCAGTACGTCTTCGTTGCCGCTAACACGATTGAAGACTATGCCCAGCTTCTCGCACTTGATCACCCGCTCGCCCTGCACCAGTTCCTTGATCTGGGCGGCCGTCTTCAGGCCGCGGGATGTGGCATCGCTTACGATTATGAGCGTATCGACATGTCCTACCACCTGACGGTTGATCTGCTCCAGTCCGGCCTCGCCATCGATCAGTATGGTATCGAAGCTTTTGGAGAGCGTGGCTATCGTATCCTTGAGGATGCTGTTGACCGGGCAGTAGCAACCCAGCGTCTCGGTGCGGCCCATGGCCAGCAGCGCGAAATCGTCCGTCTCGTGAAGGGCCTCAAACGACATATAATCTATCTGGCTGGCAATCGTTCGTTTCTCCTCAGCCTTGCCGCCCCTGGCCGTTCTGATAATACTCTCCCGGATCTGCCCCATCGTCATTTTAATATCTATGCCAAGCGCGAGGGGCAATCCCATCGCCGGGTCGGCGTCGATCAGCAGCAGCTTGCCGGCGCGTCCGCTGTCGATGAGGACTTTCGTCATCATAGCGCTGAATACGGTCTTACCGGTTCCCCCCTTGCCACATACAGCTACCAATCTCTTTTTGATATCACTTGTCTCAACCATCTTAAACCCCTACCGGCGATTCAAAAAAATTCTATGTTTCAGGACCGCCATCCGATTTTTTAATAACCTTGCGGACCTTAACTATGTCCTTTACCTCGTCGCACACTTCTCTATATTCGCACGCGTCGCAATCCACCGTCGAGAAACATTCGATATCGTAGCCTTTAGCGCTCCAGGTCTCCTTGATGATGAGCCCGGACATCTCTCGAACCTGCTCGTTTATGCTGTCCAAAACCTGGATATCCTCGATGCTCGATGTAACGAAAATAGTCTCCATAGCCTCTATTTTCTCCACTGATCCCTTAAAAATGCCCATGATCGCCCTGCCGAGCGCCTCGAAGTTAAAACCTTTTTCCGCCGCCTCATTGCTTACCCTGCACCAGGTTTGGCGAGGCAGGCTCTTCACCATGTACCCTTCGACACGGTCGGATATATACTTGGTCCGATCTAGCGCCTCGTGTTCTATCTCATCGATGCCGGTTCCGCCGACGATTATAATCTGGCCGAAAGGCAGGCTCTGTCCCTGCGATTCAGGGATGTCGGGCCCGATAAGGGTGATGCGGCCGTTGTTTATCAGGCCGGGGTTATCCGTCCATAGCAGGAAAGAGGACGAGCCGGTATCCGGGTTGCCCAGCTCGACGAAGGTGTCGCTGCGAAGCACGAGCCCCGAACCGGCGTTCGGACCAACCCGCACCGGCAGCCCGTTCAACAGATCGCCGACGGAGGACGGGCAGTCGTACGTACGTATCAGCCGGCCCTTGTCACGCAGGTCGTCCTTATAATCGTTTATTTTTTTAATGTAGGCATCAAATACAGCCATAATCTTCTTCCGCCTGCCAATGCGGGGCCAAACTGTTTTTACGGAGTTCGGAATATCTGAGAGTAGCCTGAGAGAGACACCACCCGGTATATGCCGGGTGATGTCTCATTGCAATATACAGTCAGGCCCTTTTTATATTTATCCGAGTTACGCCTAGGAAGATTTGCCCACAGTTTCCTGCTGCCCTACCTTCTCCGCAGCGATGAGCGCCGCCCCGACGGCCCCGTTTATCTGCGGGTCGACCGGCAACGTGATGACCTTCACCTTCAGCGTTTCCTCCAGCGCCTTGGCCAGGCCCCGGTTCTTGGCACAGCCGCCAGTCAGGGCCACGTCCTCTACTAAGCCGACCTTCCTAACCATGGAGCTTAAACGCTTCGCTATGGAAATGTGCAGGCCTGCGGAGATGTCGTGGACATCGACTCCTTCGTTCACCAGGGTGACGACCTCCGACTCGGCGAACACGCTGCACTGGTTGGTTATGTTGGCCGGTTTCTTGCTATCCAGCGCCAGATTCGAAAGCCCCTCGAGTCCGCAGTCGAGCACCCTTGCCATGGCCTCGAAGAACTTGCCGGTGCCCGCGGCGCACCTGTCGTTCATCACGAACTCGATAACCTTGCCCTGCTCATCGATGGACATTACCTTGCAGTCCTGACCGCCGATATCGACAACCGTTCTCACGGTCGGGCACAGCCAGTTCGCGCCACGCGCGTGACAGGTTATCTCGGAGATATTCTCCTTCGCAAATGGCACCTTGAGCCTGCCGTAGCCCGTTCCGACAACGTAGTCAAGATCGTCCAGGCCGGACAGCCCTGCCTTTTGTATAGCTTCGTCCATAGCCTCCTGGGCCGTCAACTCCGGCTTGGTCTTTGAGGGTATGATCGAGGATGATACTACCTCGCCATCCTTCATTACGACGGCCTTGCCTGTCGTGGAACCTATGTCACAACCCCCAACTATCATGTATGAACCTCTCTTTTTCCAATTTACCATGTCGGGTGAGTATTGTTGTCGAAGCGAACATGGTTAAATATCAAACCTCTTCGAATTATCCCAGGTTGTGTGCCGCAAAGAACTTGGAGAACCTGTCCTTGACCTCGTCCACCGAGGTGTAACGCTTGTCGAACAGGTCCAGGCCGATGTACAGGAACGGCACTCCGATCTCGCGGCACTTCTCCCTCATCATTCCAATATTAGCTGATCCGTCCTTGTGCCCCATGTGGCCCGGCCAGACAACACAGTCGATTTTGTAATCGGCTACTATTCGCTCGAT
>JAYEHL010000056.1:0-4084 GCA_034659515.1 Chloroflexota bacterium
AGGGGCATATCACGATACGCCCGTGTTGTGGATTCCGGCCTGCGCCGGAATAACTTTGCGGGCGAGATTACCTCGCCTCTACATGTATCCTGATTCGCTCATGTGTTGAGATCGGGCGATTGGGCCATCGCCCCTACGCAGCCCCAGATTATGGGTTAGCTAAGAGAAGAGGTGTCCTTCCATGACTTCAAGATGTATGGAAGGATAGGGGTGTCCCCTAACCAAAAAATCCTCCTAATATCCCCCTTTACAAAAGGGGGACACAGGGGGATTGGGGCTCACAGGGGGTTCGGAGAATCGACTCTCCAAAACAGGATCGGTAAAATGGAGACAAAAGAAAAAGCACCCTCGCTCGCAGGGTGCTTCTTTATTAAATGCGACTCTTAGCTTTTCTTAGCGATGGCCACGATCTTGGAGAAGGCGTTGGGGTCGCGTACTGCCATATCGGCGAGCACTTTGCGATCCATCTCTACTCCGGCCTTGTTAAGGCCATCGATGAACTTGCTATAGGAAAGTCCCTCCTGCCTTACGGCGGCGTTGATGCGAATGATCCACAGCCTGCGGAAGTCACCCTTGCGTTTGCGGCGATGGTCATAGGAATAGCTGAGGGACTTCAGCATGGCCTCGTGGGCGACTTTGTAACGCAGGTGCCTTGGCCCGCGCTGTCCTTTGGTTAGCTGCAATACTTTCTTGTGACGATTGTGTGCAGCGACGTTGTTTCTTGCCCTAGTCAATTATATCCTCCTTAAGAGTAGGGAAGCAGCTTCTTCACTTTTGCCTTGAACGATGGGTGCAGAGGCATCTTTTCATCGTAAAGCATCTTAGCCCGTCTGGATTTGTTCCTTCGCAGGTGGCTCTTGCCCCCCTTAACGCGCATTATCTTGCCGGTGCCGGTTATGTGAAAGCGGCGCTTGGCTGATTTATGAGTCTTTAGCTTCGGCATTCGTCGGCTCCTTAACTATATCTATATCTATACCTGTATCTGTCGGTTCGCTGGCTGGCTTCTTCTGTTTCGTAGGAGCGAGAATCATGATCATCCTTCTTCCGTCCATTGCGGGAGCTCTTTCCACAAGCACCTCGCCCTCAAGTTCCTTGGCTACCCTGTCGAGCAGGGCCTTCCCCAGGTCAGGGTGTGTGATCTCGCGACCCCGGAAAATAATGGATACTTTGACTTTGTCGCCCTCTCCGATAAGCTTCTTTATAGTCCGCACCTTAAAGTCGACGTCGTGATCCCCGATCTTGGGCCTGAATTGAACTTCGCGGACGAGGATAGACTTCTGTTTCTTGCGCGCCTCGCGTTCCTTTTTGGTCTGTTCATATTTGAACTTACCGAAATCGATGAGGCGGCAAACCGGCGGTGAGGCTTGAGGGGCAACCTCCACTATGTCGTAACCTCTTTCGCTGGCGATCTCTCTGGCTTTGAAGAGCGGCATGGTACCAAGCTGCTCGCCCGTTTCGCTGATTAAACGTACCTCTTTGCCAACGATCTCCTGGTTAACACGATATCTTTTAATTATACTTTTTCCCCCTGAAATTATTTTATATTATAGAATCGAAATATACAATTTATTCGCTAAAAAATCAAGACGTCTTCTTTGCGATGGCCTCGTGCGCCATTTCCAGGAAAGATTCGATTGTCTGATTTCCCAAGTCCTGTCCGTTTCTCAACCTCAATGAGATCGTACCGTTTTCAGCTTCCTTGTCGCCCACGATCAGCATATATGGTATCTTCTGAAGCTGTGCCTGGCGGATCTTTAAGTTCATCCTTTCTGATCGGGAGTCGACCTGCGCGCGAAGCCCTTCCGAATGGAGCCGCGACGCGATTTCACCGGCGTAGTCCAGGTGCCTATCGGCTATCGGGATGATTATCGCCTGCACCGGCGCCAGCCAGACGGGCAGGGCTCCGGCGTAGTGCTCGATGAGGACGCCGAAGAAACGCTCGATGCTGCCCAGCAGCGCGCGGTGAACCATGTATGGCCGCTGTTCCTTACCGTCTTCCCCTATATACGCCATGTCGAATCGCTCCGGCAAATTGAAGTCGAACTGGATCGTGGAACATTGCCAGTAGCGGTCGAGGGCGTCCTTTATTTTAATGTCGATCTTAGGGCCGTAGAACACGGCCTCCCCCTCCATGCGCTCATGGGGCAGGTTTCGCGCTTCCAGCGCCTTCACCAGGGATGCCTCGGCCTGCCGCCACATGTCGTCGCTGCCGGCGTACTTGGCCGCGTTTTTCGGGTCGCGGACGCTGAGCTCCACCTTGAATTCCTCGAAACCGAAGCCGCGCAGCATGTTCAGGCTGAAATCGAGCACCCGCAGTATCTCGTCCTCGACCTGCTCCGGCGTGCACACGATGTGCGCATCGTCCTGCGTGAACCCGCGTACCCGCAGCAGCCCGTGCAGCGTGCCGCTGCGCTCGTAGCGATAGACGGTGCCGAGCTCGGCCCAGCGAAGCGGCAGCTCCCTGTAGGAACGCAGCTTCGACTTGTATATCATGATATGGAACGGGCAGTTCATCGGCTTTATGTAGTATTCCTGCCCGTCGATGTCCATCGGGGAGTACATGCCGTCCTTATAGAAATCGAGGTGCCCTGATGTCTCCCACAGGTTTGCCCGCCCGATATGCGGCGTGAAAATGATATCGTATCCGCCATCGTAGTGCAGCTTGCGCCAGTAATCCTCGATCAGCACGCGGATGCGGCCGCCGTTGGGGTGCCACAGCACCAGTCCGGGGCCGGTCTCTTCGTGAATGCTGTAGAGATCGAGCTCCTGTCCCAGCCTGCGATGGTCGCGTCTCACCGCTTCCTCGATACGCTCGAGGTATTCTTGCAGTTCCTCCTGCGTCTCGAAGGCTGCCCCGTATATCCGTTGCAGCATAGGGCGGCGCTCGTCTCCGCGCCAGTACGCGCCGGCGATGCTTGTGAGCTTGAACGCCTTTATCTCGCCGGTACTCCCGACGTGGGGGCCGCGGCAAAGGTCGGTGAACGATCCCTGACGGTAGATAGTCGCCGTATCGTCCGGCAGCTCGTCGATGAGCTCCAGCTTGTACGGCTGCCCGGTGAAGATGCGGCGCGCGCCGTCTTTCGATAGCTCCTCCCGCGTGAACGGCGAGTCCTGTGCGATGATCTCGACCATTCTGGCCTCGATCGCTGGTATATCTTCGGGCGTCAGAGAGCGAGGCAAATCGAAATCGTAGTAGAAGCCGTTATCGATCACCGGCCCGATTCCGAATCCGGCTTCGGGAAACAGCGACAGAACGGCCTCCGCCATCACGTGGGACGCCGAATGCCTGATCCGCTCTATGTGTTCTGCCTGTTCGCTCATGTGAAATAAAACCTTAATACGGAAGCCGCCCCGCTCGATCTTGGTAACCCGCCGCGATCGCAGCGGACAACTAATTCGTTTAAACGCAATTAATAGCCTCCCGCCCTTTCGGGAACGAGAGGCCAGCGCCGATAGCCGCATCAAATGGTGGGCGGTATTGGATTTGAACCAATGACCCCTGCGATGTCAACGCAGTACTCTTACCAGCTGAGCTAACCGCCCCTTCCATCCTCACTACTCGAGTGTACAAAAATCGCTACTTTAAGTCAAGCTCCATCCGCTTTATTCGAACTTGAACCCACTATATTTTTATGATAAACTCAATTCGTCCAGGGGCTGTAGCTCAATTGGGAGAGCGTTTGACTGGCAGTCAAAAGGTAGAGGGTTCGAATCCCTCCAGCTCCACCAAATGGGAATATGTATGAGGGTGCTTGCTTTGCGTGAGCACCCTTTGTTTTTGCTTTCGAGAGCCAATAGTCATCGAAATTGCGTTTAAATATCTACCTGCTTACAGGAGCAGATTGTCGTCGCCTCACTTGATATTTGTTGTATTGTAGAATCATCGCGTCACAAGAAGCGGATCGATACTCATAGGATGAATTAGACCTTTCCGGGTTATCCGATATCCGTCTTTTTGTAGTACTTGCCAATATGGAAAATTGTGGATAGAATACCTTGGATAAACGAGCGTGCGGCCCCTGCTTTTTTGTTTAGCTTAAAGGGGCCCGGCTCTCCAAGGAGGAATGGATGACTTCAAAACAGG
>JAYEHL010000057.1:0-4017 GCA_034659515.1 Chloroflexota bacterium
GTGTCTTATGCGGTCGATGAAGAAAAATACGAACGGTATCGGGAGGAGGTTACCTATTATTGCTATGGGCAGTACCGCATACCAGTGCATGTCGTAGACAGGTATGCCGATCAGCAGGGCGCCGCGCAGTTCGGAGATAGGAAGCAGAGAGAGGATGAAAACTATGAGGGGTTCTGCTATGCCGTGTTCCGATAAAAACTGTTCCACGATACGCTCGTGGAAACGATATCAGCAGGGGAACGGGTTGTCAAGCAGCGACCTTATTGACATAAAAGAGAGCATTTAAATACGAAAATGCCGGAAAATCGGGTTTCTCGTGAATTTGAAAACCTTGCTCTGACATAAAAAGGTTGCTATACTACGCAAGGTATGGAATACGAAACGATCATCGGACTTGAGGTTCACTCGCAGCTGCTGACCGCAAGCAAGATGTTTTGCAACTGCGATGCGGATTATTCGAATACCACCCCGAATACGCATGTCTGCCCGGTGTGTCTGGGCATGCCCGGTGTCATGCCCGTCATAAACAAAAAGGCGCTGGAGTATACCGCCATGACCGCGCTGGCGCTGAATTGCGATATCCCCGAATATTCCAAGTTCGATCGTAAAAATTACCCGTATCCGGATTTGATGAAGGGGTATCAGATATCACAGTACGATGCGCCGATAGGCTTAGGCGGGTGGCTGGATGTAACGGTGGACGGCGAGACCAGAAGGATAGGCATAACACGGGTTCATCTGGAAGAGGATACCGCGAGGCTGACCCATCGCACGGGGTCGAAGGGGGAGTCTTACAGCCTGGTGGATGTTAACCGTGCCGGAACCCCGCTCATGGAGATTGTCGGCGAGCCGGATATTCGTTCTCCCGAGGAGGCGCGGCAGTATCTTGTAAGCCTTCGTGCCATATTGCAGTTCCTCGGAGTCTCCAACGGTAACATGGAGGAGGGCAGCTTCAGGTGCGATGCTAATATAAGTATTCGCAAACCCGGAGAGCCGCTATCTATCAAGGTTGAGATAAAGAATATGAACAGTTTCAGGGCGGTGTACCGCGCGCTGGATTTCGAGGTAAAGAGGCAGTGCAAAGCAGTCGAAAGCGGAGAAAGGATAATTCAAGAGACAAGGGGATGGATGGAGGACGATGGCGTGACCGTTTCACAGCGAAGTAAAGAGCACGCACACGACTATCGCTACTTTCCCGAGCCGGACCTGCCGCCGATGGTGTTCAGCCGTGATTGGATTAATGAGCTAATGGCTCGCCTTCCCGAGCTTCCCGTAGCCAGGCGTAACAGGTTCGTTTCCGAACATGGGCTGTCGGAGTACGATGCCGGCTTGCTGACAACATCGAAGTCGATGTCTGACTTCTTCGAGCGGTGCGTGGAATTGCGAAGTGGCGGGGGCGATAAAAAGCAGGCGAAGGTTGTAAGTAACTGGATAACGGGTGAGCTGTTCAGGCTGCTCAATGCAAACGATATCGATGTCGAAAATTCGAAGATAACGCCGGAGCAACTCTCGGAGATGCTGGAGTTGGTCGATAACGGAGCGCTCAGCGTCTCGGCGGCTAAGGCGGTTTTCGAGGAGATGTTCAATAGCGGGAAGCGCGCGGATGAGGTAGTCGCCGAAAGGGGGCTGTCGCAGATAAGTGATACCAATGAGCTTGAGGATATCGTGGACAGGGTTATCGCCGATAACCCGCAGCCCGTAGCGGATTTCAGGCAGGGTAAGGAGAAGGCGCAGGGCTTCCTGGTGGGGCAGATTATGAGAGCGACTAAGGGGCGGGCCAATCCCGCTCTGGTTAATAAACTCTTGAGGGAGAGGCTGGAGAGCTGAGAATGCAGACATATCTTGAGATTGCCCAGATTATAGTATCCGTAGTGCTAATTAGCATCCTCTTGCTTCAGGTGAGAGGTGGAGGGTTGGGCGGTATATTCGGCCAGCAGACGGGAACGTACCGCACAAAGCGCGGTGTAGAGAAAACCCTTTTCCGTTTTACTATCGTGTTGGTTGCGATTTTCGTGCTCATCTCGATATTTGCCGTGAGGGCTTCATAACGCAATGACGGTCGTGACGCTGACCACCGATTTCGGTTTGGGTGATGCTTACGTAGCCGCAATGAAGGGCGTGATACTCAGCATCAATCCGAAGGCCACCGTGGTCGATGTCTGTCACACCATAAGCCCGCAGAACATAACGCAGGCTGCCTACATATTGAGTACTGCCACTAGCTATTTTCCCGATGGATCTGTCCATGTAGCCGTAGTCGATCCCGGCGTCGGCACGAAGCGGCGGCCTGTTCTTCTGGTTACCCCTAAGGCGTGCTTCGTAGGTCCGGATAACGGAGTGTTCAATTATGTGACGGCCCAATCACACGGGCAGTCGCAGGCCTTTGAGATCACCAATCCGGCCTACTGGCTGTCTCCGATCAGCGCTACATTTCATGGAAGGGATATCTTCGCACCGGTTGCCGCCCACCTGTCGCTCGGAGTACCGCCGCACGAGATCGGAATACCGACATCGTCTTCGAAAGGTTCCCGCCTTTCGAGGCCGAAAACTGCTGATGATGGCACTTTGACCGGCAGGGTTATTCACGTCGATCATTTCGGCAACCTCATTACAGATATTATGAAAGCGGACATGCCCAAGGGACGTGTATTCATAGAGGTCTTCGGACATATCATCGACGACGTGAGTACCTCTTACGAGGACGAGGAAGGCCTGCTGGCACTATTCGGGTCGGACGCGAGGCTGGAGGTGTCCGTTACAAAGGGAAGCGCGGCCAGCTACCTTGGGGCCAAGATAGGGGACGAGGTAAAGGTGGGGCCATCTCGAACTTCGCTGAGGGGCGGGATGTAATCGGTTACATTGTAGGGATAAAGAGATAGCGATCTGAAAGGGGTTTTTACTGGTATGGCTAGTTTAAAAACGTGGCTGCTAGAGACGAGGCCGCAGTTCTTGCTGCTCACTCCTGTCTGTGTCTTCGCCGGGTTGGCTATCTCTCTCTACGAGGGATACGCTTTCAATGCTTTGCACTTCGTTCTTGCCTTTTTCGGGGCGCTGTTCGCTCACATCGCCGTGAATGTCCTCAACGACTACTTCGATTACAAGAGCGGGATAGACCTGGAGACGCAGCGCACGCCGTTCTCCGGCGGGAGCGGCATCCTGCCGTCGGGCCAGCTCGAACCGCGGAAAGTCCTCATCTTTGGCCTGGCAAGCGTAGCTGTCACCATAGGCATCGGTATCTATTTCCTCACAGAGTATTTCTGGGCAATATTGCCGATAGGCGTTCTGGGAGTGATTATAATCCTGCTGTATACGCCTGTCCTTACCAGGCTGCCGGGCATAACCGAGCTTGTGGGGCCGGGGCTGGGATTCGGTGTGCTCATGGTGCTGGGCACATACGTCGTTCAAACGGGTGGTTACAGCATCGCTGCGATACTGTCCTCTATCGTTGCCGGCCTGCTCATCGCAAACCTCCTCTTGATCAACGAGTTCCCTGATGTCGAGGCCGACAGGGCAGCGGGCAGGAAACACCTCCCGATTATTATCGGAAGGAAAAAGGCTGCTGTAGTGTTCTGCTCAATACTGATACTGGCCTACGCTGTGGTAATCGGGGCGGTTATTGCTAACGTGGTACCTCTGCTGGGGCTGCTGGGGCTGCTGACACTGCCGCTGGGAATAAAGGCGATGAGGAGCGCGCTGAAGTATCCTGACGATATCGGTAAACTTATACCTGCACTGGGTGTAAATGTAATCGTCGTGCTGATCACGCCGTTGCTGATGTCCATAGGAATCGTGATAGCGACGTATGTGATGTAGCGTCGATTATTCGTTTAAAAATGAGCCCCTGTCGTATATGTGGCGGGGGCTTTAATGTTTGAGGGAGCGATGGTTGGATGGGGCGTTCTCCGTAGGGGCGACCGGCCGGTTGCCCCTACATAGATTTGGGAAATATCCTGTGTTACGACGTTTGTGTAACGTGGCATGGGTAGGGGCACGGCGTGCTAGGAGACTCATAAACAG
>JAYEHL010000058.1:0-3967 GCA_034659515.1 Chloroflexota bacterium
CCCCCACCCCCCCCCCCCCCCCCCCCCCCCCCCCCCCCCCCCCCCCCCCCCCCCCCCCCCCCCCCCCGAAAAGCAACTAAGAGAGGACTATCAGTATATCCTGTGATTTTAAAAAAATATAAAGGGGGAAAGTTGAGAAACTTAAAGTATCTTTTAGTGTTCATGCTAGCGTTAATAATGTTAGTTGGTACTACAGCTCCGGTATTTGCCGATTCTGGGAAAGTCGACTATTCTAACCAAGCAGTCCAGAAGGATCTCTTTAGTCAAATGCAAAAGGCTAAGGACATTGATTCCTTCATTGCTAACCTACCACCGGAAGGGCAGAAGACGGCTATAGAGCTTCTCAAAGTCGTTAAAATTGAAAAGGTCACAACAACCTCTATTACACCATCAACGAGTCCTACAGGAATTCGGAGTGCAGCGGCAACAGGTGGCATAAAGACGGGTACAGTTGAAGTGTACGCCAAAAACAGTCTTGGTATGAAACTATGGAGCTATTACGAGAGTATAACTTTTGGCTATGATGGAACCACAATAACGAGAGCTGACCAGCCTAGAATATGGGGGCAGACATACATTGTTGGCTGGAGATATGAGGGAGTTCTTAGTTCATCAACATCTGGTGGAGTTGGTTACACATTTTATGAAGGTTGGACTCAAGGGCACTTCATTCTTGGTATTGGTGGTTGGGATATAAAGCATTGTTATCCGCAGATTGATATAACTGTGTATGGGAATGGTGGCTGGTCATACTGGGGCTCCGTCTAACCCATTAGAATCGTTTATTATAATTGAAGTAAGTGTAATTTACTTTCGGGCCGGAACGTTGCAAAGTCTATCCGGCCCGAAAGTAATCTATGAAACCTCTGAATAACTTACAGATAGCACTTAGGCAAGGATTTCCGGCTTAGATTCTTTCACCTCAGACAGTTTATGAGACGATTTACCGGCTTTTCATTCCTCCTTCACCCCTCTTCAAGGGGATACTTGAGGCTTTGGTCACACTAAACCTACATTTTTAGCAAATCCTTACGTACCAGGTACAGATTGGCCAATGAGAACAGACTAAATACCTGAGCAGTATTCTTTGCCAGCCCTTTGTACCTCACCTTCTTGTAATTCCATAGATGCTTCACCACCAAAAAGGCATATTCTCCTCTCGATCGAATTCGGTTCTGTTCGTGATTCCACTCCCGGTCTTCTTGGCTTAGCGGATGATCTCTCTTGCCCTTTCGATTGATATGCCATTCAATCCCTCGAGCCTCATATTCCGCCCGCTTTCCTTCATTCGCATACGCTTTGTCCCCGTAAACAACCGATTCCTCTCCATGAATCAGTTCGTCCATAATCCGGGAATCGTGCACCGAGGCATCTGTAATCATAACCCTGTTTGTGGATATCGAAAAGCCCAGGATTCTCTATGTGACCGAAGGCAAGGATGCTTCCACAATCGATCGGTTCAAGCGAGACTTCATCGATCATAATGGCAATCCTGACGCCATCGAAGAGGTATGTTGCGATATGTCCCCGGCATTTATCGATGGCGTCGAAGAGCAATTTCCTAATGCCCGGATTGCTTTCGACAAGTTTCACATTATGAAGATCATCAATGAGGCTGTGGATCAGGCTCGCAGGGAAGAGCAAACGGATCGATCTGAGTTGGCTCACACACGTTACATATGGCTGAAAAACCGCAATAATCTGAAGGCGCCCCAGGTAGAAATCCTCGAAAGGCTGACAGTGAAGAGTCTCAATCTAAAAACCAGCCGAGCCTATCATATCCGACTGAATTTCCAGGAGCTGTTTCGTCAACCGCCCAAAGTTGCAGAACTCTTTCTTACAAGATGGTATTTCTGGGCAACTCACAGCCGGCTCGACCCCGTTAAGAAGGCAGCTTACACAATCAAGCGGCACTGGGATGGTATCTTGCGGTGGTTTCAGTCGAGAATCAGCAACGGCATTTTAGAGGGGCTCGACAGTCTGATTCAAGCAGCCAAGGCACGGGCACGAGGCTACCGCACAACTCGTAATCTTGCAGCTACCATCTATCTCATAGGCGGGAAACTTGAATTTGGGCTACCCACGTGAAACAGCGAGGAGCCTTTAATTTTGACTTGACTAATGGGTCATAATATGATACTTTAAGGGACACTAAGAGAGGTAAATAATGAAAAAGGTATTGATTTCAAAAAAAGTCCTTTTCCCCTTATTGGTGATCAGTTTTGTTATCTCTATACTTATAGCAGGTTCCTCTTTTGCTATAGATAGGGAACCATTTACTCCTTCGGATTTATCGCCTAGAATTGGGGGGATAGATTTTCAAGCAGAAGACCTCACAGTACTTTCAGGACCTGATAACAAGACCGCCGCGTCGGTAGAGAGTGAAATGAATCCGGCCGATCAGGCAGAATGCGATTGCTCGTCCGTGTCAGAGGCGGCGCCGCCGGAAATCGACGACCCGATTAGTGATGCGGAGCTCCGGGACTTGAAGTTTGTCGCCAGCCAAGAAGGCATATCGCTTCAGGACGCTATCGATCGGTATGCCTGGAACGACAACTTCGCGCTGGCGGTTGCCAAGATCCGCGAAGCTTCTCCCAAAACTTTTGCCGACGCGGAGATCGTAGACGCTGATCACGCGTGGGTCGTTTTCACTGGCAGCGCTCCTAAGGAAGCACTCGATATTATCGACATCTTCACTAACAGTCACAGTAGCGTTTCGGTCGAAGTGCGCACCGACTCGTGCTTCACCGAGGCGGAATTGCAAAGAGCGATTGAAGCAGTCCACTACGCAGTATTCGAGTCGCCTGATGTGCTTGATGCCTCAACCTGGTTCGACTCTGCGACAGGTCAGATAACAACCACTGTTGTACTGGAGAGCACAGCTTCCGTTTCGGTTCTCGATGATCTCGGGGCCGTCGCCGAGAAGGCCCTCACCGAAGCGACCAGGGCGGACATTCTCAACTGCATTACGACCTCCGTGGTGCGCTCGAATATTCAGGTTACGGGCGGTACCGATAGCAGCACAGAGCATCTGGGCGGTGAATACATTTCTGGTTGTACCTCAGGATTCGGGATAATTACTGTATATGGGGTGAGAGGCATCTGTACCGCTGGACACTGCCCTAACGCTCAAATTGATGACGGCCAGAATTTGACTCTCCAGGCAGAGTATCAAGGCACTCACGGCGACTTCCAGTGGCACACGGGGCCCCAGAACGAACCTGACGACTTCTACGCGGGCAGCAGTTCGACGCTTGAAACAAACAGACGCGATGTCACCTCCATCGGATCTCCAACCGTCGGGCAGACTCTTTGCCGGAACGGTAGGACGACCTACAGGAACTGTCAGCAAGTGCGGAAACTCAACGTCTGCTCCGGAGGCGTGTGCAATCTCGTGCAAATGGGGGTGCATCGTTCTGCGGGGGGCGATAGCGGCGGACCTTGGTATTTCGGCAATACGGCCTATGGTATCCATAGAGGTTGGATGTACGACCCATTCTGGCCGTTTGACAGAGAAGTTTTCTCACGAGCTGATCGCATCGATGACGCTTTAGGCATTTCTATCGCCACTAACTAAGTATCGGAAGACTCGGAAGGGATGCGCCAAGTTTCAGGATCGTAAACACAGGGCAAGTCATCGCGTTTGCCCCTCGCAATTAAACGCCACGGTAAGGCGCAGCCAACCAATGGAGGAGACCTTGTGACTAACAGCTCTGGTTTAAGAAGGTTCTTATCCGGCCGTCCAAGACATCTGAAAGTTTTCCTTGCGTTGCTCGTGTTTGCAGTTGTGCTTGGGTTAACGGTTTTCGCGGCATGGCAGATCCTCGGCGACGGCGTCTGGCGCGCTGAAGTGCGTGTGGTCTATGCGGAGCTGCGTTCCCCGGACAGGCTGGCACTCTCCGTCGCCTCCTGCAACGGGAATCCGGAAGTGTCGATGTTGCTGGAGACGGACGTCGACGTTCAGGTT
>JAYEHL010000059.1:0-3923 GCA_034659515.1 Chloroflexota bacterium
CCTTCTTTTTAAATATCTATATATCTAAAATAATAGATATATAGAAAAATGTCAATAATTTAGGGGGGCGCTTTGAATATTTGCGGTATTTGAGATGTGGTTTCACCGGTGTGAGTCGAGATGTTCGGGCTCTTGTCATCTATATCCGACGAACAGGGTGCCCGGGCCGGCGTGCACCCCCAGTACGGGTCCAAGCCTGGCGATTATTATTTTTTTCCTATCGGTAAGTGAGCCGAGACGATCTGCCATCGCCCCTGCCTCATCGGGCGTTGTGCTGTGGACCACGAAAACGTCTTCCAGATGAGAGCCTGCCTTTACGAATTCGAACAGGCGGTCCATTGCCTTTGTATAAGTTCTCACCCTGCCCACGGGATGGAACTCACCGTCCTTCAGCGTCAGGAGCGGCTTTACGTTCAATATCGATCCCACCAGCGACTGGGCCTTGCCGATGCGCCCACCGAGCTCCAGATATTTCAGTGTGTCGAAGAAACCGAGGTAATGTATGGTGGGGATCATCGAGTTCGCCTCTTCAACAAGCTCCTGAAAACCTTTGCCTTCCCTGGCGCCAATGGCCAGTTTCATTACTATGATACCCAGAGCGATGGATGTCCACAGGGAGTCTATCACCTCGATGGGGCAGGGGGCTTCGATGATTTGCTTGGCTCCGAGCGCTGAGTGGCAGGTACCACTGAGCTTGCTCGAGATGTGGATCGATATAATGCCGTCGGCCTCTTCGGCCAGCTTGCGGTAAACCGCAGCGAAGTCCTGCGGCGTGGGCTGGGAGGTTCCGGGGTGGGTGGGGTCATGTACTAATCTATCGTAAAATTCGTCCTCGCTGATATCGATCCGGTCACGGTAGAGCTTGTCCCCGAAGCGCACGTACAGCGGTACCACCGTTATATCCAGCTCCTCGGCCACGCCCGGCGGCAGGTCTGAAGTGCTGTCAGTGACGATCTTAACTGTCATAAGGATTGCTCTCCTTCCGGCTTGTCGATCTAATCTACGCTTCTTGGAACCCGCGGCGGCTTTCGTTTGAGGTGCGCATCGCCGTGTCCGCCCTCCGCCTGAGCGATGGGGCTTTTGCTCTTCGATACAAGGATATCATTGATTGCGTGCGCCGCATCATGCATCCATCGATCTTGCAAAAGTATATCATATCGATCCGTATGCGCATATGAAAAGGCCGGCTGTTTGCCGGCCTTATATAATCAGCTCTGAGAAAACTGACGGGCCGCGGAGGCCCTGCTAAAAGTGGGGGGGGAACGCTCAAACCGCTCGTCCGTGGGCGACCCGTCGGATTGGAAGGAGATGCGCCCGCAAAGGGGCGATAAACAAATATCCACCCGGGACGAAAACGCTCGCGCGAGATTACCCTATGGGCGAGAAGTATACCGGGCCCCTACTTCAACTCGTGCAGGGATATCCAGCCCTTCTTGAGCGCATACATGACCGCCTCCGTACGCGAGCTGACATCCAATTTCTTGAATATCTTCTTTAGACGGCTGCGTACGGTCTGCACCTTGAGGTTGAGCTCTTCGGCGATCTCCTTGTTTGTTATGCCTTTTGCCGCCAATGTGAGAACGTCCATCTCCTTCTTGGTAAGCGGCTCGGTCAAGCCTTTGCTGCCGGGTCGCATAGCTGCGTTATATCGCTCGATAACCTTGCGGGCCACGGAGGGCTGAAGCACCGATTCCCCGGAGCAAACCGCCCTGATGGTTGCCAGCATCTCCTGCCCGCGAACGGTTTTAAGGAGGTATCCGGCTGCTTTGGCTTCCAGCAGAGCAAAGATGTACTGATCGTCATCGTAGGCAGTGAGTATCAGAACTGCGATTCCCGGATATTTCTCCTTGATCTGCTTGGTGGCCTCAATGCCGTTGAGGTTGGGCATTGCGATATCCATCACCACCACGTTCGGGCGCAATTCACCCGTAAGTTGAACAGCCTCGAGGCCGTCACTGGCTTCTCCCACTACCTCCATGTCCGACTCACGCTGTATCAGCTCCCGCGTACCCTCGCGCACAACTATGTGATCTTCTGCCAGTAAAACCTTGATCTTTTTCATTACTTTACCCTCCCACTCACTTATTTGTAGATTATAAAACGAAACTTATAATATCTCAATACAAGTATCCTTTAAACTCGTATCTCCAGGTTTATAGTGGTACCTGTGCCGGACTTCGATTTTATGGAGAGGCCGGCTCCGTGGAGTTGTGCTCGCTCGTGCATCCCAGCCAATCCGAGCTTCCCATCTTTTGTTAGCGCTCCAATGCTTGCCGTCGGTAAAAATCCCTTGCCGTTGTCGCTTACTTTTAGACTGATTTTTCGGCTTGTAAATTTTACAGATAGCTGGATAACTGATGCCTCGGAATGACGGCAGGCGTTCCTCAGCGCCTCTTGAGCAATACGGAATATAGCAAGCTCTACATCGGGGTTAACTCGACGCTCACTGCCGGTTATTGAAGTAGTTATCGGTATTGAGTACTGTCCGGGCAGTTCTGAGGTCAGCCATTCCAGTGCCGGAAGCAGACCGAGGTCGTCGAGTACCGATGGCCTCAGGTCTCTGGTGAAGCGGCGGATTCCTTCCAGAATTGCGGTGATTTTTTGTTGAGTTTCCTCCAGCAGCTTTCTATTCCCTCTTCTATCTTCACTCGATCCCAAATTTTTGTCTATCAAATCGTCTAGCTGGCGTGAAAGGGCGACAAGCTCTTGGATGGTATCGTCGTGAAGCTCGCGGGCTATGCGCCCCCGTTCCTCCTCCTGGGCCTGCGTCAGTTGGCTAAGGTAAAAGCTTAACTCTTCCTTGCTCTTCTTGAGTTCCTCCTCCCATTTCTTGCGGTCGGTGATATCTCCCGCCGTCGTCTGGATAGCGGGCTTTCCCTTATAAATAATGCGTTTCGCAAATGTTTCGACCCATCGTTCCGAACCGTCCTTGCGTATCACACGACAATCGTAGTAAGGGGTGAAACTTTTCCCTTTTGTACGCCCCTTTAAACGGTTGGCCACCATCTTCCTGTCATCGGGCTGTACTGTATCGAGCACTTCGTCTGGAGACAAGCGATACAATTCTTTAAGCTCGTAGCCGTTTATCTGAGACAGGGCTTTGTTGGCGAACACGATGCGACCGTCCTGTATAATCGCGATCCCCTGCGTGGACTGCTCGACCAGGGTTCTGTATTTTTTCTCCGATTCCCTCAGCGCTTCCTCTATCAGTTTGCGCTCGGTTACATCCCGTATGACGTTGACGATAGCTGACGGGTTGCCGGAGGCGTCCCGAATTATCGAGCCGGTTACTTCAATATCATATTTTTTACCGCGGCGGTTGACCAATTTGTATTCGGACGTAATTCCATGCCCGCCGTTTAGCACCTCGATAAAGTCTTTCGTCACGCGCTCTCTATCCTCTTCCGCGACAAAATCGAGGCCGCTGAGGCCCAGGATGTCTTCTTTGCGAGCGTATCCGGCGATGCGGAGACCGGCCTCGTTCTCGTCGATGATCTTGCCCTCCATGTCGATCACGCTGATAGCATCTCCTATCGTTTCAAAGATTGTCCTCAGCTTTTCCTCCGATGTCCGCAGCGCCTCCTGGGCTTTTTCACGTTCAGTCATCTCTCGTTGAAGCTTGAGATTGCTCTTTTTCAGCTCGGCCGTACGCTTCTCCACCATCTTCTCGAGGTTATGCCTGTATTCGTTTAATTCTTTCTCTGTACGTTTGCGCTCGGTAATGTCCCGCAGGATGTTAACTAAACCGACCGGGTTTCCGTTTGCATCGTGTAAAACAGTGGTCACGGTCTCTGCAGGTAATTCCGTGCCGTCCTTTCTTATAATTGTAAGCTCTTCTAAATCGCTGTAACCCCTGTTCAGCGTTTCAATCATTTTCTTGATCGCTCCGGGACGATCGCTTTCGGCCAGCAGTTCCAGTCCGT
>JAYEHL010000060.1:0-19377 GCA_034659515.1 Chloroflexota bacterium
CTGTTCGGGCTCTTTGAAAGTAAAGGCACGACGATCCTCGCTACGCGGCGGTCTTGTGAGACCAAGGGGCACTCGGTCTGCCGTGCCTTTATTAATCTTACCACCTTATTTTAAGATACAAGGGGCAACCCCCTGTGGTTGCCCAAGAACGGGCAGGCACGGGGGCCTGCCCCTACAATAAAATCGCCGTCGCGGTATGGGCATCCTTCCGGTATAAGAAGAACTGTGCCCCCAAATCCGGCCGACCCGCCATCCTTGACATACACCCCCACAAAACATAAAAGCCCGTCCACCAGGGACGAGCTTTACACCCGCGGTACCACCCTTATTCCCCGACCGCTATCGGGGCCCTCGTTAAAGGCACACATCCTATGCCTCCGTCATCGATAACGGTCGACGACTCCGTCCAGGCCTACTTGCGAACACATCGCTTTCGGTTGGAGGCTCGGGAGTGATATTCGGAGGGTCGATCGCGTCTGCTCGCACCGTACCAGACTCGCTGAGCGCCTCGCACTCCCCCTACTCTTCTCCGTCTTCGCCTTTACAAAATGTAGCTTATAACGCCTGTATGTCTGAAATCAACTACCGTCGCGGCCCTCTTCGCGGGATTATGGTTACCTTGCGGCCCTCGCCCTCACCCACGCTCTGCGTCATGACCCTGTCGTATTCACGCAACTCCAGATGGATTACCCTGCGTTCCCGCGCCGGCATCGGCTCCATTATAACTATCTGCCCTGTATCCATCACCCGCTCCGCCATGCGCCGTGCCAGCCCTTGAAGCGACTCCTGTCGACGCTCCAGGTAGCACTCCACATCGACGCTCAGCGGGACGTGACCCTTCAGGCGATGGCCTACCATTAGATAGAGGAGGTATTGCAACGAGGACAGCGTCTGTCCCCTGCGCCCGATCAGGATGCCAAGATCATCCCCTTTTATCTCAAGATTAAATAGCGCTAACCCCCCGGGGGACGGTTCCTTCTCTTCAACCGTAGCCTCGATACCCATCAATGCCAGCAGACGCTCGAGCGTCTCCTTGGCAACTCCGGCGGCCTCATCCGCAACCTCGTCCGGCTGTCGCCGGGTAACCCTGACTGTAGCCCCTACACCGCCTATACCCAGAAATCCGGATCTGCCCTCTTTTAATACAACTATCTCTACTTCATCACGACTTACGCTTAGCTCTTCGAGAGCCAGCTCGACGGCTTCTTCTACGGTCTTTGCGCTTTTCTCGAGACTTTCCATCCGCCAACCTCTCCTGCTTAACCCCGCCGGAGCCCACATCGCCCTCCGAGTCGGCTTCCTCGGGGAGTACTACTCCCGGTACATCGGCTGTCGTCGGTTCCACAGCCTTAGGCGCCCTCTTGAATAATGAGCCCCAGCCGGTGATGAAATACTGCGTTATTATGCCGATGATGTTTGACACCACCCAGAACAGCGCCAGCCCGCTGGGGAACTGGATGGTAAAGAACGCGAACATAAGCGGCATCATCCATACCAGCATATTGTTCATGGACTGCTGTTTGGGATCCGATGTGGGCACGGTGGACATCTTCTGCAACACCCACATAGTGGCCCCCACCAGCACCGCCATTATGAAATACGGATCCGGCCTTCCAAGGTCTAGCCACAGGAACTTTTCGTCCAGTGGAACGGCGCCCTGAATGTAAGCCGAGGAGTATAACCTCTGGGACAAGCTTAACATCTCCTCGGGGGTGGCCGCCAGCGCCTTCAAAATCGACTGGTACAGTGCAATCCAGATCGGAAGCTGTATGAGCATAGGCCACAGGCAACCGAGGGGGCTGACGCCCGACTCCTTATAAACCTTGGCGATCTCCTGCTGAAGCTTTACCTTGTCCTTCTCATATTTCTTCTGTATCTCCTTCATCTTCGGCTGAAGTGCGGACATCGCCTTGGTGGAGTGAAGCTGCTTAAGCGTGACGGGCAGCATCAACAGCCGGACGATGATAACGAGCACTACGATTGCGATACCGAAGTTATCGAAGAATACATTGGAGAGTATGATAATGAAATTAAGCATCGGCTGGAGCAGGACCACGTTCCATAGCTCCACCAATCCGACGGTGACCGAAGCAATCATCAGCGCAACGGCGCTGCCGATGAGTATCAGGTTCTTCTTGCCCGGTTTAGGTAAATTAAATTTCTGTGTGGTCATTCGCTACCGCTGCTAGTTGAAATACTCCATAAAATATTGCCGTGCTCTACATCGATACAATAAATCTTCTGGTTTGCAGCGTGGACATATACCACGCCATCCCCCTCGCCTATGGACGCATGAATGGCGGACATGGTCTCATCGCCGGAGGGATGCTCCCACGCCATGGAACCGGTGTCTGCATTGAAACAATAGAGCTTGCCCCTGTCGGAGCCTTCATCCGTACCTACTATAACAAAATTGTCCACAAGCGCGGGGGCCCCGCGCACGGTCCCGCCGGCCTCTGCCACCCACAGCTCTCCGCCGCTGTCCGCATCCAGCGCATAGACCTTGCCATCAAGGCTCACTGCGATTATGCTGCCGTTATGCTCAACAGCCTCTCCCCAGAACCAATCGTCGGCGGAGAACGTAGCGAAACCCGCTTTCGATTCGCCTGTGACGGCATCCAGCGCATAAAACTTACGATCCAGCGATCCGAAATATATCGCGCCGTTATATATCAGCGGCGTGCTGGCGATAGCCCCGCCAGTCTCAAACTGCCACAACACATCGCCGCTGAGCGCATCGAGCGCATACAGATTGTGATCGAAAGAGCCTATATAAACAGTACCGTTATAGACCACCGGCGTGGACCATATCTTGCCATCCGTTTCGAACGGCTGCCATTCCAGCTGCCTTGTAGAGGTATTTATCGCATATAAATTCTTATCCGAGCTGCCGAAATAAAGCGTTCCCTCCGCAACAGCCGGACTCCCTACGATAGCGCCGACATAACTTTCCGAGGGATAAATCCACTCTCGATAACCACGGCTGGCATTAAGCACATAGACCTTCCCACTGTAACACCCGATATAGACAGACCCATTATCGACAACAGGATCTCCGTAGATGTAAGATATCGCGGTCTCATCAGGATAGCTCCACCACGGCTCGTCGTAGGGGTTGCCATCAGCGCTTATATCATCGAACGCAACAACTTGCCCTGTCATAGAGCCTACATAGAGCAAATCATCTACAACCACCGGCCCCGACCAGCCCTTGGGGGGCACGGAGCCGCCGAAGCATCCCGTCAACAACAGACAGCAGGCCAATACAACGGTGATTACTAATGTCGACTTTAACTTCATAAATCGCAATCTCTTCGGAGAGCCCTAATATCAGGGAACCGGATCATACCCGCCCTCGCTAAAAGGATGGCACCGCATCAGGCGCTTGAAACCTGCCCAAACGCCGCGTACCACCCCGTACCGTTCGACTGATTCGTATGTATACTCGGAGCACGAGGGAACGAACCTACAATAGTGTGGTCGCACTTGGGAGATGGTGCCCCTGTAAGAAGCTATTAAACTCAATAAGACCCTTTTCACTCCGTGCTCCCGCCCTCACCCAGCAGTCTCGCTCGGGTCAATAATTCTCGCGTCGCCTTCTCTAAGGTGCTATAATCAGCGTTCACAGAGGCCTGGCGCGCTATCAGCACCATATCCCAGCCTTCCCTCACCGATATTTGCCTCACCACCTCCCGCAGCCGCCGCTTTATGCGATTGCGCACTACAGCCTTTCCCAGCCTCTTCCCCGCCACCACGCTATATCGGTTTACCCCCAACCCGTTGGGCAGCGCCCTCAGTGCTACGAAGCTATTAGCCCATGCCCTGCCCTCGGTAAAAACTGTTTCGAAGTCCTTCTTACCTGCAAGCCGCGCCGTCTTTTTCATCACGCGACCATCGCAAAATCAGGGTTACGCCAGCGTTAGACGCCAACGTCCCTTAAGCCTCCTTCTTCGAAGCACCGCGCGCCCGCCGCGGGTGCTCATACGAGCAAGAAAGCCGTGTTCACGCCTTCTCTTAATCTTCTTTGGTTGCCAAGTACGTTTAGGCATAGTAGGATTATACTTCACCCAGATTAGAGTGTCAAATATAAAATCTATGGCTCGCCGCCTATGTGGAATCGTCCCGATGTATCCGCCGAGTGCTATCGCCTGCGACAAAAACCCCTATCGGAACACAAACAGCCGCCAACTGGACTTGCGTACCAAAACTATAGTATAATTCCCTTTGTCGCATTCTAGGGGGATAAGAAGTGAAACAGGACGAACTCAAGGTAAGTCCCAGAGAGATCAAAGGTAAGAAGGTTAGATTCCTCCGCCGTGAGGGCATCACGCCGGTAAATCTATACGGGCCTAATATCGAGTCGGTCTCCCTTCAGGCCGATACAATTGCGGTGAAAAGCTTGCTGACCAAGATGGGGCGCAACGCCATAATCACCCTCAAAATCGAAGGGGACAAGAAGTCC
The DNA here is from genome assembly GCA_034659515.1 of Chloroflexota bacterium. Classification (GTDB taxonomy): domain Bacteria; phylum Chloroflexota; class Dehalococcoidia; order E44-bin15; family E44-bin15; genus JAYEHL01. The sequence goes on from JAYEHL010000060.1 coordinate 4,463, forward strand.
AAAAAGGCGTTACTCCGCACCGTTCAGCGCGATCCTCTGAAAGGCACGCTGCTGCATATCGACCTGTTCCAGGCGGACATGAGCCAGAAGATGCGCGCCGATGTGCCGATCACGTTCGTCGGCGAGGCGCCGGCAGCGAGGGGCCGCCGCGGCATATTAGTCGAGAACTTAACCTCGATTCACGTCGAAGCGCTGCCCGCGGACCTGCCGCAGTATATCGAGGTGGACATCTCAGTGCTGACCGAACTGGGCCAGGCGATCCATGTGCGAGACCTGAACATGGCAGACGAAATCGAGGTTCTAAACGACCCGGATCAAGTCATCGCGAAGGTGATGGAGGCCCGCGCCGAAGTCGCAGTGGAAGAGGAAGCGCCGACGCCCGAAGAGGAAGCGCCGGAAGAGGCAGCCGGCGGGGGGGAAGCAAAGGCGGAGTCCGAATAGGCCCGACTTCTATATCGACCATATACAGAAGGCCTCAGAATCTGAGGCCTTCTTCATTATCGATTAGCGCAACGACGATGAACCTGCTTCCAGCCCCAACGCATGCTGATATCCAGCAGACTATAATGGGCTTCTACCCATCGATTCTTCGCAACGAATTGCAATTGTTGCTTCCCCGCACGCAACCTGGGATAATTATACCGATCATCGATTGACGCGAGAGGTAATATGAATCTTAAGGTAAAGAGGCTGCGGCCCGACGCGAGGCTGCCACACAGGGCCACGCCGGGGGCCGCGGGATTCGACTTGTTCTCCTGCCTCGACGGAGACGGCAAGGTCAAACTGGAGAACTCACCCAGGCTGATCGGGACCGGCATCGCCATTGAGGTCCCCCGGGGCTGCGACGCCCAGATCAGGCCGCGCTCGGGGCTTTCGCTCAAGGGCGTGGGGGTTACCCTGGGCACGGTCGACAGCGACTATCGCGGCGAGGTGATGGTAACGATGTACACACTGGTCCCCGGCTCCAGCTTCGAGATAAGGCACGGCGACAGGATCGCGCAGATGATCATCAGCATGCTGGCCGACATCGACATCATCGAAGCCGAAGAGCTGTCGCCGACGGATCGCGGCAGCGGGGGGCATGGCTCAACGGGGCGTTAGCACCCTCTTTCGTTGATCGATCATCGGCTCTCTATCTAGCACGGCAGCACCGAGCCGACGAAATCGCGCTGCCCGCGGATAAACTCCGAAGACGCCATCTCCCTCTTCCCCTCGAGCTGTACCCTGAGCAGGCCGAGCACGCCATCTCCGGCACATACGCCGACCCCGCCTCGCTCCAATTCAACGACCAGCCCGGGCTCGCCACCCCCATCGATCGGCATCGCCTCGATTATTCTGATCCTCCTGCCCCGCCACGAGGAATAGCACACCGGCCACGGGTAGTAGGCGCGCACCCTTCGCCACAGCTCCGGCGCCGACAATCGCCAATCGATCTCGCCGTCGGACTTATCGATCATCTTTGTATACGTCGCATCCTCGTCCCGCTGCGGACGGGGCGCTATCGAGCACGCAACCCAGCGGGGCAGCGTCTCCATCAGAAGGTCGGCGGAGACGTGGGCCAGCTTGTCGGTCAGCGACTTCGTGGTATCGGCGGGGGCGATGGGGAACGCGCGCTGCGCCAGCACGGGCCCGCAGTCGATGCCTTCGGTCATGAGCATAATCGAGCTTCCGGTTTCCTCGACGCCATCGATTATCGCCGCCGGTATCGGCGTCGGGCCACGGTATCGCGGCAGCAGGGAAGGGTGCAGGTTGAGGCAGCCGTAAGGCGGCATCTCTAAAACGGACGGCGGAAGGATAAGCCCGAAGGCCGCCACCACGATTATATCCGGAGCAAGCCTCCGCAGATCGACGACCGCCTCGTCATTCTTGAATGTTGCGACCTGATGTACATCGAGACCGATATGCAGGGCCCTTCGCTTCACCGGCGTGATCGAACCTTCCTGCCCGCGCCCGGCCGGTTTATCCGGCGTTACATACACCGCCACCACCCGATACCCCCCGCTAACGAGGGAATCAAGCGCTGGCAGAGCGAAGCCGGGAACTCCCATAAATACGATTCTCATAGTTCAGTTGATATTTTATCACTGACATAATAATTTGGCAAAACTGGGGGCAAAATTACTTAAATATTTAGCAAATATTGTGGCCTAAACCCCTTGACCTCCGACTCGGATTCTGGTATCTTTACACGTGCTCCCTCAATCGACAGTATGGTCTACATACCCGCTACTGCTTGAATTATCAGGGTGACCCCGCCTCCCCGGGGACATCGCTGAACTCTGTAATCTGGCGACGAAATAAGGTTCAAGTGTGAACCACGAAGTGAGGAGTGTGTACCTATGCCGGTTTATGAATCTGCTAAGGAAATATGGGATGCAGCGTTGGGGGAGTTACAACTGCAGATCAACGGGACAAACTACGATACCTGGCTGCGGGACACAACAGGCCTGAATTATGAGGGTGACCAATTTGTTGTAGGGGTGGCCTCACCTTTCGCAGTCGACTATCTCGAGCAACGGCTATCCTCACTCATTGAGAAAACGCTCATAGGTATCACGGGGGAGGAGCTTGAAGTCAGCTTCCAGATCCAGCAGCAGGAAGTTGCTCCAAAACAGAGAAACCACAGCAAAACCGCCAAGCAAACTAATGCCCTTAGTTACCGCAAGAACGGCAACAACGGCTTCAACCCGAAGTACACCTTCGATACATTCATCGTCGGCAGCTGCAACCGCCTCGCCGAGGCCGCAGCCCGGGCGGTGTCCGAGAAACCGGGGTATATCTACAATCCCCTGTTCATCTACGGCGGCGTGGGATTGGGAAAGACCCACCTCCTTCACGCTATCGGGCACGCCGTCCACAAGAAGCTTAACGTGCTCTATGTCAGCACCGAGCAATTCACCAACGAGTTCATCAAGGCGATCCGTGAAGGCAAGACCGAGGATTTTCGCCAGAAATACCGTAGTGTCGATGTTCTTCTGATAGACGATATCCACTTCATCGGCGGTAAAGAGCAGACCCAGGAGGGCTTCTTCCATACTTTCAACGATCTGCACAACGGCAGCCGCCAGATCGTGATCACCAGCGACCGCCCACCTAAATCGATAAACCTCCTTGAGGACCGGCTGCGCTCGCGATTCGAATGGGGCCTTATAACAGACGTACAACCCCCCGACTTGGAGACGCGCATGGCCATTCTCCAAGCTAAAGCTGAAGAGGATAAGGTATCTATTCCCCAGGACGTCCTACACTTCATAGCGCACAAAATTCACAAAAGCATCCGCGAGCTTGAGGGGTCTCTCAATCGCATAATCGCCTTCTCCCGGCATACCGATGCGCCCATCACTATCGAGCTGGCATCAAAGGCGCTGGACGAATCCATGGAGACCGTCTCGCGGCGCGCACCGACGATCCCGTCGATTCTCAACGCCGTCGCAAGGCATTTCGATATAGCCCCCGAGGCTCTCACCGGTAAGCGCCGCGATAAACTTACCGCAAAGGCCCGGCACGTAGCCGTCTACCTTCTAAGGGAGGAGGCCGCTTGCTCCTTCAATGCCATCGGCAAGACCCTGGGCAATCGCGATCACTCTTCCATCATCCGCGGCTACGATAAGATCGAGAGCGAGATCGATGGTAATGCGTCGCTCCGCCGCGATGTGCTCGAGGTTCGCGATCGCATCTATCAGAAGGGCCGCTCCTCCGACGCCTAAGTTTGCCAGAATAGTCTAAAATTGTGCATAACCCCTATTAATCGGTGCGTAACTCCGCCTTTTTGTGCATAACTTCCTATCTTTTATGTTAACGCCCACCTCGCACAGAAAGTGCTTTTCTCAAAATCCTCCCCATTCCTCCGATCCCTTAGTGCACTCTTCTTACACAATCCTTGCACCCGCTTTTCCTCTCTTCTCAAGTTTAAAACACCTACTTGCGCACTTTAGCACCTTGTTATATGTTATTGTTAGTAATACTTCATCTCTTCAATTTATATAATGATATGTAATCATAGTACATACGCAAAACTCATAGGGGAATCAATTGATTGATAGAGCGGATATTGAGGTGAAAGCCGGTGACGGCGGTGACGGAGCTGTAAGCTTCCGTAGGGAGAAATATGTTCCGTATGGGGGACCTGATGGTGGTGATGGTGGCAACGGGGGCAGCATCTTGATCAGAGCCGATAGGAATGTGAATACTCTCTTGAGCTATCACAGGGGAAGTAAGCGTTTTACAGCGGGGCGTGGGGGAAATGGGATGAGGAAAAAAATGCACGGCGGTAATGGAGAAGCTCTCGTCATGGCAGTTCCCATGGGGACTCTGATCTACGAGAAGGAGAAGAGAGAGCTGGTGGCCGACCTGGTGGGAGATGGACAGAGCGTGATCGTAGCCCGTGGCGGGCATGGGGGACATGGAAACGTCCGGTTTGCCACATCGACCAATCAGGTGCCGAGGATTGCGCAGAGGGGGGAGAGGGGGGAGGAGGCGTCGCTGGTGCTCGAGCTCAAGCTTCTCGGTGATGTGGGTATAGTAGGACACCCCAGTGTAGGCAAATCGACGCTGCTCTCCGCGGCGTCTGCAGCGAGGCCGAAGATCGCAGAGTACCCGTTCACGACGGTCGAGCCGGTGCTCGGCGTTGTAGAGGTAGGCGGATGCACTTTCGTTCTCGTGGAGATACCCGGCCTGATAGAGGGAGCCCACCTTGGAGCGGGCCTCGGTCACGATTTCTTGAGACACGCGGATCGCACCAGGGTGCTGATACACCTTATCGATGGTAACTCCGTCGATCCACAGGCCGATATGAAACAGATCAACGAAGAACTAGCACTGTTCGACATTAAATTAGCGGCAAAGCCGCAGATTATCGCCGTCAATAAGATCGAGCTTCCCGATGTGAGGGCGCGGATACCTGAATTAAAGGAGAGGCTGGAGGAAGAGGGCTGCATCGTTCACTTCATATCCGCGGCAACTAAAGAGGGTGTTGCCGACTTAATGGCGGGCGCGTGCCGCATGCTCGATGAGGCGGCTCCTCCCGCGCCGAGTGTCGATGATGTGAAGGTATTTCGCCCGCAGCCGAGGCGGGAGAGGGTCGTGGTGCAGCGGGATGGTGATGTATTTGTGGTATCGTCCGTCAGGGCCGAGAAGCTGATCGAGCGGATGGATGTAGGTAGCAGGGAGGCACGCGCCTGGATATGGAGACAGCTCAATAAGATGGGAATTGTAGGCGCGCTGAAGCGGGCCGGTGCGGCGCCGGGGGATAAAATACGTTTCGGCAGCATCGAGATGGATTGGGATTAGGCTGTGAAATCGATCCGGGGGTCGATCTGAGGAGGTCGACATACTCGCGAATATAATGAGGGGTCGGCGATAAATATGAAAGTGGGCGTAATAGGCGGCACCTTCGATCCGATACATAATGGCCATATCGGCATAGCCAAGGTGGCGCGGAGGGAGCTGGGTCTCTCTCGAGTTCTATTCGTACCGGCGAATAAGCCGTGGTTGAAGGGCTTGAGGGACATCGCCCCGGGTCATCATCGAATCGCAATGATCGACCTGGCGATCTCACTCTTTCCGTATTTCGACGTGTCGTACGTCGACATGGAGCGTGAGGGTCCGTCATACACCGTCGATACCCTTACCGACCTCAGCCGCGAGTTCGCGGTATCGGCTGAACTCTATTTCATCATCGGTATGGACGCGATGGCCAACCTGCCGCAGTGGAAGGAGCCCGGGCGCGTCATCGAGATGTGCCGCCTCGTGGTGGCGCGTCGCCCGGGATCGCAAGCCCTGGATATCGATGAGATGGAGAGGCGGCTGTCGGGAATATCGCGAAGGGTTATAATTATCGATAATGACTTGTTCGATATAAATTCTACCGACATAAGGAAGCGTGTCGCGTCGGGATTACGGATCGATGGACTCGTGCCGGATGCGGTGGCGCGCTACATCGCCGAGCACGGTTTGTATAAGAAGGAGGTATGAATTGGCCCCGGATTACAGACAGAGGTTGTTGGAGCTGGTCAACGAGCGCGCCCTCTTGCGCGGTGATTTCACCCTTGTCTCGGGGGCCAAGGCCTCCTATTTCTTCGACTTGAAGATGGTGACGCTGTCGGCGGAGGGGGCGTACGTCGTCGGCAAAGTCCTGTTCGATATGCTCAAAGACATCGATATCGCCGCCGTGGGAGGCCTGACGCTGGGCGCCGACCCCATCGTGACTGCGGTGGCGATTGTCAGTCACCTGGAGGGCGTGTCTATACCGGCGTTCATCGAGCGAGGGGTGGAGAAGGACCACGGCACGCAGAAGGGCATCGAAGGATACCTGCCGGAAGAGGGCGAGCCAGTGGCCATCGTCGAGGATGTGATTACGACGGGCGGGGCCACCCTCAAGGCGATAGAGTTGGCGGAGGCGGCCGGATGCAGGGTCGAAAAGATTGTAACCATCCTCGACCGCCACGCCGGCGGCAGCGACGAGGTGCGGCGGCGGGGGTACGACTTCGCCGCGGTATTGCACTCGGATGCCGCAGGGAATGTGAGCCTGGGGTAGGCGCATATATTTATCGATTTCATGATCGATCTGCACCTCGAAGGTTGATATGTAATCGCATCGATGCGGCAATGGCCGTACTGCGAGCAGCGCGCGGGTTTAAAAGGCCGGCCGGTCGAGCGAACGATCTTTGGGCAAAGCGTGTTTCCTTCGATGTATCGAGCATGTCGACATGTTCTTGTGGCGACGGCGCTATTTCGTGTACTTGCGTCTCAGTGTATAATATCAAAAACCGGAGGGGCTTATGTGTCCATTGGACGGAAACGTATTCGATAGTGCGTTGAGCGGCGCGGTGGAGATGGATGAGTTGAGTGACGGGGGGCGCAAATGGTATCGATCCTTCGGCAGGGCGCTCCTCGGCATAGCGCTTTTTTTGCCGCGGTTGCTGCTTGCGGTTATATCTTTGCCTTTTAAGCGGTTGCGGGGGTATTAGAGGATAATATGCAGTGGTTTAAAGCACATCCCGTGGGATCCCTGTGGATAGTCTGGCTGGGGGGAAGCGCGCTCCTTGCGGGGATCATTACGGCGATAGTGATTTTAGAGGTCTACGAGGGCGGCCTGACCTGGGCTGGCCAGTGGATGATTATTGTTCTCAGTGTCGGTTATCTCGCAACACTGATGAAGGTGTGCTACTGGGTGTTGGAGGAGAAGGCACAGGATAGAAGTATCATATGGGCGTTTTTCATCGCTATCGTAGGGGGGATATTTCCGATAATCGTTGCGCTGTTCGGCAGGGACAATACTATTATAGATAGGACTTACGCTCCCGGCAAAAAGGCGGAATCGGCTATCGATATTGAGGTTAGGTCGGCTGTCGAGCGTGAGGAGAAGCTGCCGCTTGATGTAGACCAGACCTCCGAGAGGGCGCAGAGGTTATCGAAAGAGCATTTCAATCGTGCTTTGGAGTACGAGAACGTGGGCGATTATAATAAGGCGATATCCGAATATACCAGCGCCATCGAGCTTTATGGCAGCTACGGGGCTGCTTACTTCAACCGAGGAGAGCTTCTTATGCAGCAGGGGAAGAAGGTCAGGGCGCGGCCCGATTTTCTAAAGGCAATAAGCCTCTCCCAGGGAACTGATCTGGCGGATATGGCGAAGCGTGCCGTAGACGAGATCGAGCGTGAATAGGTCCGCGAAGACCTTTACTAAAATCCCGCAAAATCCCCGTTTGTAATCGTTTTGGTATAAGCGCTGTTACGATCGAAGGTCGATTTTCTGAAGCCGCTTTCCTTTGTCGGTGCTATATACATGGGCATATAGGGAATTTAGTTCGGGACGAACACCGCGGTTGTAACCTGCCAGGGGCTCTAGACATCCAGGTTTTTGACGCTGGCGGCGTGGGACTGGATGAAGGCCTTGCGCGGCTGCACTTCCTCCCCCATAAGCGTCTCGAATATCTTATCCGCTTCCACTGCGTCGTCGATGCTGACCTGAAGCAGCGTACGCTTCTCCGGGTTCATTGTGGTCTCCCAGAGCTGCTCGGCGCTCATCTCTCCCAGCCCCTTGAATCTCTGCGCCGAGACCTTTGCCTTTGCCTTCTTCGAGAAATCTTCTAGGTCCTTCTCGCTGTAGGCCCACAGCTTCTCCTTGCCGGCGGTGATGCGGTAGAGTGGCGGCTGCGCTATGTACAGGTGGCCGTGGTGTATCATCTCGGCCATGTGGCGGAAGAAGAAGGTGAGCAGGAGCGTGCGTATATGGGCGCCGTCCACGTCCGCATCGGTCATGATTATGATGCGGTGGTAGCGCAGCTTGGATAGGTCGATCTGGTCGTCGATGCCGGCACCCAGGGCGGTTATGATGGTCCTGATCTCCTCGTGGTTCAGCATCTTCTCGGGCGAGGCCTTCTCCACATTGAGGATCTTGCCCTTGAGCGGCAGGATAGCCTGGAATCGGCGATCGCGCCCCTGCTTGGCGGAGCCGCCAGCCGACTCGCCCTCGACCAGGTAGATTTCGCATTCTTCGGGGTTCTTATCCGAGCAGTCGGCAAGCTTGCCGGGCAGGTTGCCCATGTCCATGGCGTTTTTGCGCAGAACAAGGTCGCGCGCCCTGCGAGCCGCGTCGCGTGCACGGGCGGAGGTGAGACATTTCTCGACTATGCGTTTTGCATCCGCCGGATGCTCGTTAAGGTACAGCGCCAGGCCGTCTGCGACCACTGTTTCGACGTGCCCCTTCACCTCCGGGTTGCCCAGCTTGCCTTTGGTCTGCCCCTCGAATTGGGGCTCGGGTATCTTGACGCTGACGATGGATACCAGTCCCTCGCGGGTGTCGTCCCCGATCAGGTTGGCGTCGTCGTCCTTGAGCAGCTTCAGGCTGCGGGCGGTGTCGTTTATCACACGGGTCAGGGCTGCACGAAAGCCTGTGATGTGGGTGCCGCCGTCCTCGGTATTTATGCAGTTGGCGAAGCCTATGACGTGCTCGGCGAAGCCTTCGTTGTACTGAAGGGAGACCTCGACCTCGGTGCCGTTGACTGGCCTCGATATGTATATAGGTTCATGGAGCACCTTGCGGTCTTTATTAAGGAATTTTGCGAAGCTCGCGATGCCGCCCTCGAAATAGAAGTTGACCTCCTGGTCCGTCTTCCTGTTCTCGAAGCGGATCTCCACACCCTTGGTGAGGTAACACATCTCACGAAAACGCTGGGCCAGAAGGTTGAAGTCCCAGTCGATTTCGCTGAATATCATCTCATCCGCAAGGAATGTAGTCGTGGTTCCGGTGCCGTCGCATTCGCCTACGACGGTGACCGGGGCCTGAACGATGCCGCGCTTGTACTCCTGCCGGTATAACCTCCCATCGCGCTTTACCTCGACGGTGCACTCGGAGGAGAGGGCGTTCACTACCGAAGCGCCCACGCCGTGGAGCCCGCCGGACACCTTGTAGCCGCGGCCGCCAAACTTGCCGCCGGCGTGGAGTGTCGTCATAACGGCCTCCAGCGCGGAGGTGCCGGTGGTTGAGTGCTCCTCGACGGGAATGCCACGGCCGTTGTCGACCACAGTCACCCTGTTATCCTCGTGGATTATCACCTCCACGAGGTCGCAGAAGCCGGCAAGCGCCTCATCGATGCTGTTGTATACTATCTCATAGATGAGGTGATGCAAGCCGGACGGGCCGGTGCTCCCGATGTACATGCCCGGGCGGCGGCGTACGGCCTCCATCCCACCGAGGACTTCGATGTCCGCAGCGGTGTAATCGCCATTACCGTTGCTGTTAAGGTTTAATTGGTTATTCTCTCCTACGATCACGACACCCCCACAAAAAAAGCGAAAGCTTCGCCCCTCAAAAAATATTTATGGGTCGAAGCTAATTACAGCATGTCCAGACATTAGTGAATTATATCATAAATGAACGTAAAAAGGAAGAGTTTATATATGAAACGCTATTTGGGCGGATAGATAATCGGGCGAAGGATTTTCGAGGATTTATCGGCGCTGATTATCGGTGAGGCGAAGCACTTCGTATAGGCGAAGTGACGGTCAATTTGATATGGGTGATGGCCCACGTCTCATTGACATATATGTTATAATCTCACATATAATTTTGTGGGAGGATAGCCATGACCACACAAAGAAACGCGAGGCCGAGCAGGGACAGGTTGCTCAGGGCGATACAGTCGGCAGGATACTTGTTTGAGAATGAGGTGGGGCGGGAGTTCGAGAGGGCTGGCTATCAGGTGCAGTTTAATGTTAACTACGAGGATGAAGAGGAGGGGCTGTCTCGCGAGATAGATATCGTCGCTACCGACGCGGTGTCGGCCGGGTGGCCTGCACACGCTCCCACATGGTATTACACTCAGGTCGTGGCCGCGTGCCGGGCCTCGTCAAGCCCCGTGATCTTCTTTACCAGAAGGATACCCCATGTCGGTGCGCCGACCGCGCAGTCGATCCCAACGCTTGGGTCGGCCTTTGAATGGCCCTCCAAACAGATCCTGGAAGAGAAACCCGATGACATCCCGAGTCGCGTATATCAGTTCTTTATGAAGAACGACCATCGATTGACCACCCCGCGCATATCCAGCCAGTTTTGCGTTGTCAAGCCACGGGGCGGCGACGGTTCGTGGGAGGCCAGCCAAGGGAGTTTCTTTAATGAGTCGCTGTCCCCTCTTGTAAAGGCAGTGAGTTACTTAAAACGGATCGGATTTGAATATAAACCACTTCAGCAATCTCTTGATGCGGCGATATATCATCCGGTGATAGTGCTCAGAGACAAGCTGTATTCGTGCGATGTGGTCGCAGGAGAACCGGAGATAAAGGAGGCGGATCACATCGTGTTCAATAGCGAATATATATCGAAGACGTTTCGCGGGCATGTTCTGATAGATGTTATAACGCGTCAATATCTTGAAGAGTATATTGCCCTTATAAAGGCGGAGACCCAGAGGCTCCGCAAATTCCTCGAGGGCAACTTCGAGGAGATAGAGAAGTATGTAGCTGAACACGGGGGGGGTATTGAGAAACCGTAACACTGGCGTTGTATGGTGACTGATAGGCCCCGCGTTTTGCGGGGCTTTTTATAATCGGAACTTTGGGTGTCGTTTATTTGCAAAGCGGTTGGCGATAATGTCTCGAAGTATGGGAGAAAGAAATGAGCTTGTTCACAGTTGACAGCGATAAGTGCAATCTATGCGGATTGTGTGCCGCAGATTGCCCCGGTTTCGTTATAGCGATGGGCGGAGCAGATGGCCTGCCGCGGATGGGGGATGGAGGCGAGGGGAGGTGTATCAAGTGTGGACATTGCGTAGCAATATGCCCTACCGGAGCGTTCAGCCACGAGATTACGCCCGTCGATGAATGTATTGAGATCGATCGAGGGCTGCTGCCCTTCCCCGAGTCGGCGGAGCACTTCATGAAGTCGCGTCGCTCGGTCCGGGTGTTTAAAGAGGAGCCGCTGGAACACCGGACGCTGGAGAAGCTTATCGACATCGCTAGATATGCGCCATCGGGCCACAACTCCCAGCCGGTGTGCTGGACCGTGGTCACTGGCGGGGAGAGACTGAAGGAGTTGGGCGATCTGGTTGCGGAGTGGATGCGCGCGGCGGTGAAGGAGAATCCGGCGCTGAACGATACTATGAAGCTGGGGACGGTTGCCGATGTGTGGTTTATGGGGGTGGACATCTTGATGCACGGTGCGCCGCATCTGGTGGTGGCCCACGCCCCGAGAAGACTCGGGCCGCTGGGGTATGAGGGCTGTATTATCGCACTGGCCTATCTTGAGCTGGCGGCGCATTCTTTGGGCGCGGGAGCATGCTGGGCGGGGTTCTTTGAAACGGCGGCGGTTAAGTCAGAGGCTTTGCAGAGGGCGCTTGGCTTGCCGGAGGGGCACAGGCCCTATGGCGCTATGGTTTTGGGTCGACCCAAGAATGAGTACAGCCGCATACCGCTGCGTGACAAACCGTCTATAGCCTGGCTGTAACCTTAGGAAGTTCGCGTGAGAATAGCACGCTGTCGAAAGTAAAAGGAGCGTCTCATACTTCGCGCCCCTTCTACTTTTATGTGATGAGGTTGCTTTTTCTACTTCGATATCACCTTGATAACATCGCTGCCTTCAAACGTTGATCCTCCCACAAGGGCACCCTTGACATATAAAGCAACCTCGTCACCTGAGCTTACGTTGGTGAGGTCTCCCCTGTTGAATTTAACCACAAGAGACTTGTCGCTCACCGTTGCATCTACAGCCGACGCGCCTTCGCATGTTAGGCTGGCAATATCGATGTCGGCTACGTTCAACCCCTCCGGCAGGCAGATGAAGACGGTGAAAACACCCTTGCTGTTGAGGTTGAGCGCTTCGGGCTCGATTCTGACCGTTGCGGTGACTTCGCTTATATACGGGGGAGTGGCCTTCAGGAGTGTAAGAAGCGCCCATTGAGTCGCCATGAGCCGCTCGCCGTCGTCCCATATGCACATCGGCCAAGAGCCGTCGCTGTTTTGTTGAGCTACCAGCGTGCTTGAGATTTCATCGTACCAGTAGATACCGCTGATCTCGTTTACGCCGAGCGACTCAAGGCCCTTCATGATGCAGTAACTCGCCTGGTAACTGGCTACTCCCATGTTCGGATCTTGCCAGCCTACAGTAGAGTCAGGGTCGTACCAGTGTCTGTATATGTAGTCAACGGCGTACTCGACTCGTAAGGCGTCAGCAGGGTCGCCCAGGAGCGCCATCTGTTGCAGCAGGTTCCCCGTCTGCTGGATGGTTACCCAGTAGTCGTCGGAACCGCCCCCGGGGAACGGTCCCGGGGCACTGAACCCGGAGCCGCCGTCAGGGTCTACGCACCAGCTGTCGTCATCAGGGCCGGGGTCGTTCTGTATGTAATCCACCCAGATATCGAGCTCACTTTTCACGAATTCGGGAATTGTGCTCTCGAATCCGAAGGCCTTCGATTCGGCGAAGGCCAATGCCAGAGTTGCATATCCCGTATTGGACTGATCGCTGCGCCCGAAGCCGTTGTCCATCGCCGTATATGTCCATCCGCCCCTGCCTCTCTCATATAGATAGTCGCCGTCGGTCTGGGCCCACGCCAGCCAGTCTACGATGTCCTGTGCCACCTCGCCATAGCTCAATCCATTCAGCGGGCTTCCGGGCAACTCGATTATCGCGTCCGGGGATTTAGTCGAGCACAGGGCCATCAATGCAGCGCTAGTTTCGTATATGGGAAACCCTATAAAAGAGGAGGTGAAATATATGCCTATCCCATTGCCGTTAGCGTCAGGGTCTCCCGCCGGCTGCGGGCAAATTTCCTGCACCTGTGCATTGTAAAGAATATAGTAGAGCCCTAAGATCAGATTCTCATGGTAAACAAAAGTCGGATCGAGGGGATTCTGAAGGCCACCGCCATATGTAGGGTCGCTGGCATATTCTGCCAGAACGGTCACGGATAGACCGGCTTTGAGAATTGGCTTGAATTGGAATGTACCCCATGGCAGCTCGTAGGTTGTTCCCCAGGAACCGTCCGGGTTTTGCTGGTTCACGAGCCACTGTATGCCGCTATCTACAGCCGCTTCAACCTCCACGGGCTCCGCTGCGGTTGCCGGGGCTGCAAACAAAACAAGGCTGGATAAAATTGTTATTGCGGCCATCGTTGTGAGAAATATTTTCCTTAACATTTTAATCACCACCCTTTTAGTGGGCTAAATACTTTTTACTTAAGTCTCTCGCAGAAATCGTATAAATCTACGTGATCCTTGCTGTAGTACTGCTGTGCATCGAGCCGAGCATCCGCAATCCACGATTCTTCCGGGTCTGTGTAATAGCTGATAAGGAACTCATCCCAATTTGTGTCCTGGGCGAAGGCTATGTCCGTGGAGCTATAAGCAAGCTCAAACTCATTAGCGGTCTTCGGGAAGTATATCGCCAGGCCGTGAGAGCCGGCCCAAGTGTTGCCATGCAGTTCGGCGATAACCGCTTCATCCAGCGCGTCCGTTACCGCTTGGGCCAGATCTCCTACGGCGCTAACGTCGATCGTCTCATATGTCGACATCGCCACCGCAAGATCGTTTATGCTCCGGGCCAGGGTGTCCATGTGCGTGAGGTCTATGGCCGACATGGTGTAGCCCGTTGGTTTATAAGAATCGTTGTATCTTTCTACGATCGTAGTGGCGAGCTGCCCTGCATCCATGACAGGGTTATTGCTCAAGTCTGTAAGTATAGAGTCATACGGCCATCCCAGCGATGGCTCGGCGTGCTCCGAGGCCACCATTACCGACGCGTAGTTTCTAATCTCATACCCTACCTCTGTCAGCCCCATAAGACATGCATCGAACCCGACAAGATCGATCGGTCTTCCTGTGACCTCGGTTATGTAGGATAGAGAGCTTTTAAGCTCTGCGAGTTCAAGATTATCGCTGCCCGACGCCTCATCCCAGCAGCAACCCTGCCATCCCTTGCCGTGGCTGGATATTACCAGAGCATAATTCTCAGCAGGGTAATTCGATATAGTCCAGGCCACGAAATCGACCAGAGTGTTCGGGTCGCCCATATTTACTTCGCCTATGGTCATGATCTCGTTGCCGTCTGCAGGGGTTAATCCCTCTGTGATGAAATAACGGCGGCAATCGGTCCAATTATCGTAGGAACTGTCGTATCCGGAAAAACGGTCGAGCTGCACTACGATATTGATATTCGGATCCGAGCCGACGCTGGCCATCTCCAGGAAGTCGCCGATTGCCGCCTCTTCAAGGGTATAGTCATCGGCATTGAGGTAAACCATGAATGTCCACGCAGCGGGTTCTGTCTGGGGGGTGGCGATAGTGGGCTCCGCTTTTAATGTTTCGTGTTCCTGCGAATCGATGCTATTTGTAGCGCCCTCCTCTGTCTGGATCGGGGCGGTATTTGCGGATAAGCTGGGGAGCTTCACGGCCTCTGCGGGGGCTATAATCAGGCCGATACC
>JAYEHL010000061.1:0-3830 GCA_034659515.1 Chloroflexota bacterium
CATGTAACGATTGCGGATGATCTATGTAAGACGGAGACTTTAAATCAACTACTAGAGAGTGATGGTATCTATCCTATTGTTATAGGAGCGTGCAGGGAAGTGCAAAACCGGATTTATTTCTGGGAGGAGGCTAAGGAAGCATCGATCAACCCGTATTTTACAAAGGTGGTCGATGTTCTCAATGAGGCGCTTTCCGCAGTCTCGATCGATGAGGCTGCTGCAAGGATTAAGTTGTTAATCTGGTCTCAGATTTTGAGGGCAGAGGAATGTAAAGATATAACATTGGATAATTTGAGGGTGCGTTTTGTAATGCCGCACGGTAAGTTAAGCCGCAGGGAGCTGGCAAGCGCGATAATGCCGCGCTACGAGGTCGTGCCCTTTATTTTGACCTCGGGTTGTGTCGGCGCCGATAAGTGCAATATCTGTCGAAGCGCCTGCCCGTCCGGGGCAATAGTTATAGATGACCAAAGGTTAAGAATCGATACGTCCGCATGTACGAATTGCGGCGCTTGCGTAGCCGCCTGCCCGCATGGAGCCGTATCATTCCCAACATCATCGCTAGAGGAGTTGATGGCGGAGATACAGGGCCTCCTGTCGACCGAGGTCGATCTTGAGCCAAGGATTATAGCCATTGCGTGCCGGGGTTGCAGCGGCTTATCGGATATCGATCCGTTACCGCTTCCTAATGTGTTTATGCTAGAGATTCCTTCTCTTGCGATGGCGTCGCCGGCATTGCTGTTGAGCGCCTTTAACATGGGGGCCGACGGCGTGGCCCTGGTCCATGGCGGCGGCGAATGTTCGAGCGGCATATCGCCGGACCACTGGAGTAAAGGCATCGATTTCGTGCGGGATTTCATGGATCGCTTGGGGATGGAGTCGAAGCGAATAAAGACCATCGAAGTTGATGGTGATAGTGAGAGTTTGGGCCGCGAGCTGAGTAATTTCACGCAGGCGATAAATGAACTGGCGCCCAATCCACTGAAGGGAATCGTCGAATCTCGCGTGCCGAGTGAGAGCCTCTGTCTATCGAACGTGATAGAGGGTATCCGTGATAAATTGGGGTTCTCCGCCGCATGCTCCATTGAAGGTACCTGCGTTCCTTTCGGCGAGGTGGTGGTTGACGCCGATCGATGCACCGGCTGCGGGCTTTGCGCAGGCAATTGTCCTACCGATGCCATATCTGTGAAGGCGGCGGCGGGAATTAGCGGCTTCGAGTTGCTCTTCCGCCATGACAGGTGTGTCGCCTGCGAGATGTGTGTGAATATCTGCCCCGAGAAATGTGTTACGATGAATCATGTACTGGATATCGAAAAGCTGGGCGGTGAGCCGGATGTGATCTTCGGCGACGAATACGTTCGCTGCCGCAATTGCAACGCTCCTTTTGCACCGAAATCGATGATCAATATATTAAAAACCAAGTTGCAGCAAGCCGGGAACGATGCCGTAGATCAGATTGACCTTTGTCCCGCATGTAAGGTTGCAGCAAAACAAATGATTTGAGAGTGGAAGATGGATACTTTTCTTAGGGTAATAGCTGTATTAATCGAAGTAGCGATAATGGGCGCGGCATTCTATTATATCATCGCCGGCGTACGGCTGATGATATTCGATCTGGGCGTCAAGGAGCAACACAATAAGATAATAACGCTGTTCCTCGCCGCAGCAGGGTCTTTATTGCTGGTCTTTATATTTTCGCACCTGTTTACCTTTTACCCTGCAATCTAATATGTGAACGATGTTGTTGTGGGATTGGAAAACTTATGAACACGAATCAGGGGGACCGCTTTGGGTGATCTTTTCTGGCAAAGCCAACTAATATATATAGATAATATCTACAAGCCGGTAATACTCGGCACGTTAATATTTTTCGTTGTTCTCGCAGCTGTGTTTGCGTTCGGCCTTTTCCGCCATTACCAGCTATTGAGCATGGGCGGAAAAGAAAATCGTTTCGATCAAATATTTACCAGGCTCAAGACTACTTTCGGCGTTATGTTCACACACATGCGCATAATCAACGAGCCATATCCTGGAATAATGCACCTCCTTATCTTCTGGGGAAGTGCTCTATTCCTCATCGGGAAGGTTATCCGCCCGTTCTCGTACGCGGTCGATATAAGCAATCCCCCTCAAGCAGTTTTCCTGTATTCATCGCTGATCTCCGAGATCGGCGCAGTCATGCTTATAGTCGGCGGTTTGATAGCGATATATCGCAGGTATATAGCCAAACCATCCCGCCTCGATACCAAACCGGATGACACCCTGATCTTCGGATGGGTATTCATAATACTCCTGACCGGATTCATGGCGAAGGGGTATCGCATTGCAGCCGGCGGCGTTGATCCTGTCGATTGGGCCACATGGGCTCCGGTCGGATATCTCTTTTCAAAGATGCTGCCGACATTCGATACACAGGCATACAACGAGGTTCTGATTTGGCACAGGGCGGTACTTCATACGATCCCGGCGTTCGTGTTCCTTGCTTACATCATGATAAGCCGCTCCCACCTGCAACATATATTGTTAACCCCTCTGAACGTATTCTTCCGCTCGCTCAAGCCAAAGGGCGCGCTGGTACCCGTTGATCTCGAAGAGGCGGAGACGTTCGGCGTCGACAAGATCAGCGGCTTCACGTGGAAGCAGCTCATGGACCTCGACGGCTGCACCAGATGCGGGCGCTGCCAGGATAACTGCCCTGCGTATCTGAGCGGTAAGGTCCTCTCGCCTAAGGTGATGATACAGGATATCAAACAACACTGGTATGATACCGGACCCGATGTATTTGGAATGTTTCAGAATAAGTTAAAAGGTCGCGTCAGGGATACGGGGCAATCGATGATCGGTGACGTGATCACACAAGAGATGATTTGGGATTGTACCACCTGCGGGGCATGCCAGGAGGCTTGTCCCGCCTACATCGAACATATCAACAAGGTGATCGATATGCGTCGTAATCTCGTGCTGGAACAGGCCGAGATGCCGGAGACGGCGGAGATGGCGCTTCTGTGCATCGAACAACGAGGCCATACCTGCAAAGGCACCTCTTATTGCAGAACGGATTGGTGCGCCGATATCGAGGGCACGACACTGATGTCCGAGGACAGCGATGTAGAGATACTGTACTTCGTGGGCTGCTCCGCCGCTCTCGAGGACAGGAATATGAAAGTATCGTCCGCCTTCGGCAAGATACTTAAGGCGGCTGGCGTTAAGTTCGGTATACTCGGTGAGGAAGAGAGCTGTTGCGGCGATCCCGCACGTCGTATCGGAAATGAATACCTGTTCCAGATGCAGGCGATGAAGAACATAGAGACCTTCAAGAAGTACGGCGTCAAGAAGATCGTCGTTACGTGCCCGCACGGTTACAATTGTTTGAAAAACGAGTACCCGCAGTTCGAGGGCGAGTTTGAGATCATCCACCACTCGCAGTACATAGCCGAGCTTATCAAACAAAACCGTCTCAAACTGAAGAACGATCTTGGCGAAAAGATCACCTATCACGATGCCTGTTACTTGGGTCGTCACAACGATGTTTACAACGAGCCGCGCCAGGTCATAACATCGCTATCGGGTATTCAGTTTAATGAGATGGATCGTCGTCGCAACAAGAGCTTCTGCTGCGGCGCCGGCGGCGGCCATATGTGGATAGAGGAGAACGTCGGCGTCAGGATCAGCGAGATGCGTACCGAGCAAGCACTCGAGACCGGCTCCAATGTCATCGCAACGGCATGCCAGTTCTGTCTCCAGATGTTCGAGGACGCCATTAAGGCCAAAGAGGCTTCCGAGAAGTTGAGGTCGCTGGATATAGCAGAGCTGGTGGCGATGGCGATTGCGGA
>JAYEHL010000062.1:0-3822 GCA_034659515.1 Chloroflexota bacterium
GAGACAAAGACACTAAAGGTTTTCACCCCCGGGAAGATCGGCTCTCTGGAACTTCGCAACCGAACGATCCGATCCGGCTGCTTCGAGGGAATGTGCCCGGATGCGACACCAAACGATACGTTGATGGAACACCACAGGCAGGTCGCTGAGGGCGGCATCGGCATGACGACCGTGGCGTAGTGCGCCGCGTCTAAAGACGGCGTTGCTTTCGGGCACGAGATGTGGATGCGGGAAGAGATCATTCCAATCCTAAAAAAACTTACCGACGCCGTGCACAAAGAGGGAGCAGCCGCATCGATCCAGATAGGCCACTGCGGCTTTTTCGCAAACAAATCGGTGATCGGGACAACTCCCATCGGCCCATCCCGCAAGTTCTGCTTGTTCCGATACAGCATCAGCCGCCCTATGACCGAAGAAGATATGAACCGTGTGAGGGAAGACTTCGGCAATACCGCACAAATGGCGATCAAAGCTGGGTTCGACGCCATCGAAATACACGCGGGGCACGGTTATCTGCTGAGTCAATTCCTATCACCCTGGACGAACAGCCGGAATGACCAATACGGAGGATCGCTTGAAAATCGGCTTCGATTCCCCGCCTCGGTAGTAAGGCATATACGTGAAGTCGTCGGCCCCGACTTTCCTATACTTATTAAGATGAATCTGGAAGACGGTTTCAACGGCGGTCTTACACTCGATGAATCCGTCGAGGTGGCCAAACGATTCGAGGCGGAAGGGGCCAGCGCTCTCGTTCCCAGCTGTGGATTCACCGCCAGGACATCGTTCTACATGATGCGCGGGCAGGTACCGATATTGGAATATGCCAAGTCCGAGAAGAACCTGTTCACAAAACTGGGATTGCTCATGTTCGGACGAATTATGGTTAAAGAACATCCGTTTAAAGAGCTGTTCTTGTTCGATCAGACGAAGCGAATTAAAGACGCCGTTAAAATACCCGTAGTCTACATCGGCGGGGTCTGCTCCGTTGATAATATGGAAGCAGCCATGAACGAGGGCTTCGAATTCGTGCAGATAGGACGCGCCACTATTAGAGATCCCCAGGTCATTAATAAAATGCAATCCGGTGAGTTAACGGCTTCTGACTGCGACCATTGTAACAGGTGTGTCGCCGAAATGGCGGCGACAGGGGTAGTGTGTGTAGCTGATACTCGAGGATTCAAGTATAAAGAATACAAATGAGTTTCTTGTAAGGAATAACTCTCCAGAATTATTTCGACACAGATTTCAATCAACCGCAATAGAGAAGCGGCTCCTTTGACGGAGCTGTTTCTTTTTATTACCTCAACATCGATTTATCGAAGATTCCTTATCGCGCCGCACCTCAGCCTAGCCCTTTCCCCACAGACTTGAGGAAGATATCGAACGCCTCGGGGCCTGTGTAGCGGAATTTGTATCCCGTATCCTTGATTAACTTTTCCGAGGTCATAAGTGTGGAGTACCTGATCATGTGCAATCCGCCTGCCTGTGCTTTAGCCTGTAATCGCAACCTCCACGTTACTTTTATACCCCAGTATAAAAGCCAGGACGGCAGAGGTATGCACGGTTTGCGTAACAGTTCGATTATTTCAGAATATTTAAGCCCGCCTTCGGCATTAAAGTTGTAGATGCCGCCCTTCCTTTGCTTCAACAGCATGGCGATTATATCGAGCAGGTCATCCTCATGGATAAACTGCCACACGGGATCGTAACCGATAGGTTTCACCATCACCGGGAGGAATAACACCGTAAGGCCGCATTTTTCTCCGCCGGGCCCGGTTACAGCGGCGGTCCTGCCAATGGTTACGCAGATATCCGGATTATCCGCTGCAAATTTCTGGAACATATGATCGACTTCGGCTTTATCACAGGGGTACGGAAAGTCAGGATTGGGATTCAACGGCATTTCCTCGGTGAATACTTCAGGGTTATCAGCGAACGCGCCATAGGCTGAATAGCTGCCCATGTAGAATATCTGCTGCACCTGCGCCTTGGCGACGGCATCGAGAAAGTTCTTCGAACCCTCGATATTGACTTGATGCGACCTGCCTTCATCGTGAATTGGAGCAACGATAAAGGCGAAATGGATGGCTGTATCGATATCGTTCTCGGCGAAAATGCTATCGAAGGGCTGCCGCACGTCGTGCTTAATGAAGGTGAGCTTTGGAGACTTGAACTCAGGCTCATTCACATCCATGCCGACGATGCGCTCGACTTCATCCTCCTGCGCGATCCGCTGAAGCAACAGATTGCCGAGATATCCCGCGCATCCGGTGATAGCGACATTCTTCATATGTCCTCCCTTAACTAATTTTTAGAAGCATGCAATTCACTCAAGTTATGCCGAAGAACCACGACTAAATAACTTCAATCCAAATGCTACGCCATCTTCCGCCACCCGAAGGGTACTCCACAACCAACGAATCACCGAAACGTCTATGCTTGAACGTTACCTCGAGCCGACTCCAGAAAAGCATGGAACGCCTCGGGACCGGTGTACTTAAACTGGAATCCGGTCTTATTTTTAATCTTATCGGTGCTTACGACGATGGGATATTTTAAAAGCGACATCGACCCTCCTCCCGGAGCGTCCGACTGCAACCGCAGCTTCCAGGTCAATGCAATTATGATGGAGGCCAACCTATTCGGCATGGATACGCACTTCTTACCTATCTTGGCCATCATCTCCGAATAGCTCAGAGAGCCATCGCCTGCGGCATTGAATATCCCTTTGCACCTGTGTTTCAACGCGTGTACAATCAACTCGATAAGATCTTCCTCATGAATGAATTGCCACAGCGGATCGTGTCCCTTAACAGTCATCACGACAGGATTCTTGAGGAAGGACGCCAGCGGTCCTCCATCGCTGGCGGGACCCGTCACAACTACGGCCCGTATTATCGAAACGTAGGCCCCGAGATTGGTGTACAGGTATTCTTGGAACATACGATCAACCTCAGCTTTGTTGCTCGGATAAGGAAACTCCCCGTTCGGCCTGAGCGGCTCCATCTCATGTATAATGTCCGGATTATCGGGATGCGCTCCGTAGGCCGAGTAGCTGCTGAGGAACGATATACGTTTTACCGATGCCGCGTTGCATGCCTCCAGGAAATTGCGCGATCCATCGATATCGGTCTGACGGGCTGCTTCAGAGTCACGAGTGGCGGAAACAACGAAAGCTAAATGTACGGCGGCATCGACATTGTTCTCCATAAAAATGTCTTCGAAAGGGGCTCGAATATCGTGGGAATAAAACCTGAGTTTTGTTGAGGCTACTTGTGGCGGCCGTCTACTGATTCCTATAATACTTTCAACGGCTTCCTCTTGTTCCAAGCGCTTTATCAGCTGTGTTCCTATATAGCCGGAGGCACCGGTGATCGCAACATTTCGCATGTTAACTCCCTGCCTTTATGACTGAAATGAAACCGAATCAATTTTTAATGTCCTTGGATGTAGAGGCCTGCTCAGGGCTATATCTTCTCCTCCGCACCAATCACATCGTACGTAGCCGGGAACAGTTACCGCAATCCAAGTACGAACCCGCATCCACAAATGCTCTACAGAGGAAAACTTCGTATAAGCTAACGTAGTTTACATTAAGCGGAGGTGCGGGTCAACCACCCGTCACTCCGCCGCGATTTTTTTGAAACTGAGGCGCAAAATCCTTCGAGTAGCTTCGGTAACCCTGACGCGCTCTGAGATGCGCCAGCCAACGACCCACATAATGCCTTCGCTCGAGCATACCAGCGGCACACGATCGCGCCATGCGCGCGGAATCTTTGCATCCACCATGAAATCCTGGAGCCGCTTCGGGGTGCCCATGCC
>JAYEHL010000063.1:0-3789 GCA_034659515.1 Chloroflexota bacterium
GCCCCGTAGAAGAGATCATCGTGCAGAACGGAAGGGCCGTCGGCGTACGCCTGCGCGATGACGCCGCCGCCAAAGAAAAGGTACTGTGGGCCGACAAGGCTGTAATTTCAGCCTGTGATGTTAAGCAAACCTTCAACGACCTCATCGGTCCGCAGCACCTGGACAAAGGCTTCCTGCAAAAGGTCGACGATATCAGCATCAAGGGCGGCACCCTATGGGTATCGCAATTCCTGCTGAAGAAACCGCTGACCTGGAAACCCAAGTGGCAGAAAATGGGCGGAGGCCATGAAGAGGTCCCCTACGGCAGCGCCTACCCGATGGACTCTCGCGATATCTATTACGAGAACGTCACCGATGTCGACGCGTTCAAGGGCGTTCCCAGCGTGCCGGCCGAGCGCTACCTGTGGTTCCTCGCGCCAAGCCAGGCATTCGATCCGACCAGTAACCAGTTCCCCGGTCTTTATTCTAAAGGTATTCTTTCCGCTACCTTCGAGGCCGGGGCCACTCCGCCGGAGTACAACGTCGAGTCACCCGATGCCGCGGACAAGGTAAAGACCGAGATGGAGGCATACTTCCGCGAGGCCTTCAGCGGACCGCTGGAGGGGCTGGACGACGACAACGTGATCATGCACTGGTCCACCGCTCCTTTCGAGATGATCCACCGCAACCGCAGCCTCCTCGGCGGGACATGGTGCGGACACCGCCACTGCGACGACCAGCTGTTTACCAAACCAGCGTTCCCCGAGATCGCACGCTACCGCACGCCCGTCGATGGCCTGTACCTGTGTCACCAGACCTCCGGCCATCCCGGCGGCCTGTGCCTTATGGCGATACCATACAACCTGATGCACATCCTCATCGAGGACGGCATCGTCGAGCCGGGCGATTGGTGGTACCCGTCACCGTACTACATCCCGGAAAAAGGTAAGATATCAGCCGTACCCGGCGAGGGTAAGATTCCTGCATAAAAAATAGGTGTATAGCTAAAGGAGGAATAACGCTATGACGATGGACACTAACATCGATACCAGAATCACAGGGCCATTCCAAGAGTTTCCCGATGTTAGCGAATGGGATGCCATTATAATAGGAGGCGGTCCTAACGGTATGATCGCCGCAGCTTATCTCGCTAAAGCGGGTATGAAGGTTGTACTGGTAGAGCGTCGATGGGAGGTAGGTGGAGGACTCAGCACAGAGGAGATTCTGTATCCGTGCTATTACTCCAACGTTCACATCATCTACCACATGATGGTCGATTATATGCCAGCACTCAAGGACTTCAACCTCGATAAGCACGCTATCAGCTGGGTCAGGCCCAACGCTCAGACGGCGATGGTCTTTGAGGACGGCGGCTCGATACTGATGTCACGCATGACAGCAGATACCAAGGACTCTATGAGCAAGTATTCCTGGAAGGACGCCAATACTTTCGCCAAGTTGATGCGAAAATGGAAGAGGGTTGTAGACGAAATTGTGGCACCCGCGACTTATGTGCCGGCAGCGTCTCCGATGGACCTGTCTATCGCCCTCGAAAAGACGGAGGTTGGACGCGAGATGCTCGAGATGACAGAGATGACCCCGTATGAGATCATCACCCAGAATTTCGAGAACGATAAGATTCGCGCCCTTCTACTGTACATCAGCTGCATGTGGGGAATCGACCCCAATGAGAGCGGCCTCGGTTTCTACGTAGCGCTCCAGCTATACAGGGGCGTCAACAAGTGCTACAGCTACGGTGGTTCACACAAGCTGGCCGGCGCTTTCGAGCGCGTTATCGTCGAGAACGGCGGGCTGGTGCTGGAGGCCGCCGAGGCGACCAAGATCATTATGGAGAACGGCAAGGCCGCCGGCATAGAGCTGGCCGAGGGTCGCACGTTGAAGAGCCCTGTGATCATCTCCAGCCTCGACCCTCATACAACGTTCCTCGACCTGGTGGGCGAGGAACACCTGCCGGGCACCCTCGGCGAGTCGGTCAAAGAGTGGATATACGATAAGTGGAGCTTCCACACATTGCACTTGGCATCGATGGAAAAACCGATATATAAGAAGGTAGATGCCAACGGCAAACCGGTTAAAGGTTATGACAACTGGGTTAACGATGCGTTTATGGTCATCTTCGGCGTGGAGAGCACCGACCAGCTGCTGGAACACTGGAAGAACGTAGTCGGCGGCAGGATCGATGATAACAATTTCTGCGGCCACGCTACCTGCGAAACCACCATAGATCCGCACATGACCAGATGGCCGGGAAGGCAAATCTCTTTCTTCCAGATGCACGCCCCATATGAGATCGAGGGCGGCTGGGCAAAGCGGGAGCCGGAGATCAACCAGGCGATACTCGACAAATGGGAGAGGGTTGCCCCCGGATTCACCAAGAACGACAACATACTGAAGATGAGCGGGGAGACCCCTGAGGACATCGCCATCCGCTTCCCCAATATGCGCAAGGGCTCTATCAAACACGGCGATTACAGGCCGACACAGATGAACACCTTCCGACCCAACCTGGATTGTTCAGGCCATAAGACGCCCGTTGAGGGACTATATATATGCGGAGCCTCTTCATTCCCCGGCGGCACCTTGCTCGGCGGCCCGGGTTACCTCGCCGCCAATCGCGTGGCCGAGGACCTCGGCGTTACTAAATGGTGGAAGCCAACCGTTGAGGTGGAGAAGTTCCTCAAGACATACTTCGAGGGATAACAAAACTTAAAAATTTGCATAACAATATAAAACAAAGAGAACAGCGAGCCCGCTGGAGGTGGTGAGATGCTTTCCTGCGGCGGGCTCGGTCTCTGTAAATCGCTTGTCTAAACATCTGGACATCGGGGAAATACTTGTCTATAATTGTGTCTTGGTTAGATATATCTAAGTAAATCTACTTCGGTTTGGATTCAAGGAGGCTACTTTGGTGTCGTACGAGACGATCAAGTTCGATAAAGAAGACGGCTTCGCCGTCATAACCCTAAACAGACCAGAGTCCTTAAACGCTTTAAACGTTCAAATGTGGAAGGATCTCGACGACGCAATAGCCGAAGTCGACAGCGATGACAGTATAAAATCATTCATCTTCACCGGTTCACCAAGGCCCGACGGAAGGCCTTGTTTTTGTGCCGGCGCCGATCTAAAAGAGATGTCCGGGTTTACATCGGACGGCGTGCTCGACGCTTCCGTAGACGATGCACCGGCGAACGTTTCCATACCGACTCCTTCAGGTGTCAAGACGTTCTACTCACTCAGACAGCCGAAGCCCGCCATGGTGCCAACATTTGAACGAATCACCTGGTCACCAAAGATATCTATCGCGGCAATCGATGGCGTCTGCACCGCTGGCGGAACAGAACTGGCCGTCGCCTGCGACATCACTATCGCTTCGGAGACTGCGAAAATAAGCGATATGCACGTAAAGAACCTCGGTTGGATAGGCGGAGCGGGTGGCAGCGCCAACATGGCGTGGCGCGTCGGATACTCCAAGGCCATCGAGCTGTGCTGCACCGGAGATCCGATCGACGGAAAAGAAGCACACAACATCGGTTTCGCCAACCAGGTTTACCCGCCTGACCAATATTTGGAGAAAGCCAGGGAAATGGCCCGCAAGATCGGCAGCTATCGGCTTGCAGCACTTATCATGACAAAGGCGACAATACGTTCGGTGCAGGAGATGGACCGCCGCTCGACCCTCAGGTTCTGCGACGACGCATTCTCCATACTGCTTGCCGAGCAGGAAGCGGCCGATTTCGGCCCCGACAAATGGGTTAAAGACAAATAGATGAGGATCATATATGGCTGAAA
>JAYEHL010000064.1:0-3729 GCA_034659515.1 Chloroflexota bacterium
TTTACGTTGTCATCGCTCATGATCAGTCGCATGGCCCAATCATAAACGGGATGACTCTCTCCTTCAGGCTCATCTCCCTTTGGAAACCGACGCCTCCTCCAGGCTCATTTTCCATTGGAAGAGAGTTGGGGTTTACAAATTTGGCGTACTACGATATAATATAAAATCTTATAGCGAAACACGACTGAAGGTCGCGGGCCTTCAGTCTTTTTTACTAGCGGTTTAAGGAGGGTGGGATGTCTGAAAAAGAGATCTTCCTTACCCCTGATGGCTTGAAGAAGCTTGAGGAGGAGTTGGAGCACCTTAAGACGGTACGACGGTCGGAAGTTGCCGAGCGTATACAGGAAGCGAAGGAATCGCGCAGCGCTGTGGTGTCTCCGGAGTATGAGGAGGCAAAAAACGAGCAGGGCTTCGTTGAGGGCAGGATTCTCGAGATCGAGAGGATGATCAAGAACGCGACCATCATCCATCACGAAAATGTTAACTGCGATTACGTTGAGGTGGGCAACGAGGTGGTGGTAGAGCTTGAAGACGGCACCAAGGAGCATTACACTATTGTAGGGAGCGCCGAGGCTGATCCCGGCGAGGGCAAGATCTCCAACGAGTCGCCGATGGGCCACGCGTTGCTTAATGGAAAGGTGGACGATGTGGTTGAGTATGAGGCTCCCGCCGGTATACTCAAGCTGCGAATCGTGGAGATAAAATAGTGGCCCGTATCGATGATATAACCAGGCAGCGTCGCGAAAAGCTCCAAAGACTGCGTGAGCAGGGTATAGATCCTTACCCCCCGCGTTATAACCGCAGCCACACAACCAGAGAGGCCATTGCATTATTCGAGAGCGGTGTGGAATCGCTCGTCAGCCTTGCCGGCCGCATCACCGCCATACGCGGCATGGGCAAGGCTGTTTTTATGGATATCCGCGACTCCTCCAGCAGGATGCAGCTTTACTTCAACAAAGGGCGTTTGCCGGAGGACAAGGTCGAACTGATCAAGCTGTGTGATATCGGGGACTTCATAGGTGTGAGCGGGAAAATCTTTCGAACGCGCACCGGTGAAGTAACGCTTGAGGTCGCCGACTTCACAATGCTGTCGAAATCGATGCAGCCGCTGCCGGAGAAGTGGCACGGCCTCACCGATGTGGAGAAGCGTTATCGGCAGCGATACCTCGACCTCATCTCCAGTGATGAGGTAAGGCACATCTTCTCGGTCAGGAGCGGGGTCATCTCAGCCCTCCGTCGTTTCATGGAGGGTCGCGGCTTCGTTGAGGCGGAGACGCCGGTGTTGCACACTGTCGCCGGTGGGGCGCTGGCTCGCCCGTTCGTTACACGTCATAATGCACTCGATCAGGATTTCTATCTGCGCATCGCTACCGAGCTTTACCTCAAACGTCTCGTGATCGGCGGCATCGATAAAGTCTACGAGATCGGGCGCATCTTCAGGAACGAAGGCATATCGACAAAACATAACCCAGAATTCACCATGATGGAGAGCTACGAGGCGTACGCCGATTACAACGACGTGATGGCGATGCTCGAGCAGCTGGCCTCGATTGTGGCTCAAGAGGTGATGGGTACAATGAAGACGGAGTTCGGCGGGGAGACCATAGACTTCTCGCCCCCGTGGAGACGGGTCACGCTTCGTGACGCGGTCAAGGAGGGTTGCGGCATCGATTTCCTGGAGCACGATGAACAGGCTCTTCGCGCCGAGATCGCGGAGCGCAAACTCGATGTCGATTTGAATTTAAGCACACCGCAGATACTGGACAAGCTTGTCTCGCACTACGTCGAGCCGAAACTGATCCAGCCGGCATTTCTCATCGATTATCCCATCGAGATGTCGCCGCTGGCCAAGCGTAAGCCGGGCGACCCGTGCTTGGTGGAGCGGTTCGAGGCGTTCGCCGGGGGGATGGAGATAGCCAACGCCTTCACCGAGCTGAACGATCCCGAAGAGCAGCGCGAGCGTTTCAGGCAGCAGGAGGAGATACGCGCCCGGCTCGGCGAGGAACAGGGGGAACGCGCGGATGAGGACTTCCTTATCGCGCTGGACTACGGCATGCCGCCCACCGGCGGCCTGGGCGTCGGCATCGACCGGCTGGTGATGCTGCTCACCGGCCAGCAGTCGATAAGAGAGGTCATCCTCTTCCCGCAGTTGAGAACCAGACAGTAAGCGTTTATAATGGTACTTTAGAAGTGCCATGCTGGATATAAAGTTCATCCGCGAAAACCCCGACACCGTTCGGGAGGCCCTCAGAAACCGCCAGTCGAACGATTCCATCGATGATGTACTCGCTCTCGATGAACAGCGGCGTGCCCTGCTTGTAGATGTCGAGAGCATGAAGGCGCGGCGCAACGAGGTCAGCAAGGAGATCGGCAGGACGGGCGAGAAACCGCCCGCGCTTATCGAAGAGATGCGCAGGATCGGCGATCACATTAAGGCCATCGATGAGCAGGTATCTTCCATCGAGGGCGAGATAAATGACCTGCTGCTGCGCATCCCCAACATCCCCCACGAGAGCGTACCCGTCGGCACGGGCGAGGAAGACAACAAGATCGAGCGGTACTGGGGCGAGCCCGGAGAGTTCGATTTCACGCCCAGGCCCCATTGGGAATTGGGAGAGGCGCTGGACATCATCGACTTCGAGAGGGGAGCCAAATTATCGGGCACCCGTTTTTATGTGCTGAAAGGTAAGGGTGCGCACCTCCAGAGAGCCCTTATATCGTTCATGCTCGACCTGCATATCAGGGAGCACGGATACACCGAGGTGTACCCCCCGTTCATGGTGAAGGAGGAGTGCCTGGTGGCGTCGGGCAACCTGCCCAAGTTTGCCGATAACCTGTATCGCGATGTGGAGGACGATTTCTGGTTCGTTCCCACCGCCGAGGTGCCTCTGACAAACCTCCACCGCGACGAGATACTTCCGCCGGGTTCGCTTCCCATCTATTACGCGGCGCATACCGCCTGCTTCCGCCGAGAGAAGATGTCCGCAGGAAAGGACACGCGGGGGATCAAGCGCGGACACCAGTTCGATAAGGTCGAGCTTTATAAGTTCACGTCGCCGGAGACCTCGTACGATGAGCTGGAGAAGCTTGTCGATAACGCGGAAGAGGTATGTCGACGCCTGAATCTTACCTATCGCGTGCTGTCGCTTTGCACCGGAGATATCGGGTTCGCCTCGGCCAAGTCGTACGATATAGAGATGTGGGCTTCTGGATGCAAGGAGTGGCTCGAGGTCAGCTCCTGCTCCAACTGCGCAGATTTCCAGGCGCGTCGCGCCAATATCCGCTATCGTCCGGAGCAGGGCGCTAAGCCGCAGTTCGTGCATACGCTCAACGGCTCGGGGCTAGCGTTGCCGCGGGTTATGATTGCGATAATGGAGAACTATCAACAGGCGGACGGCAGCATAGTGGTTCCAGAGGCGCTGCGCCCGTACACCGGTTTCGACGTCATCGAGTAGGGTGGGTTTTTAACCCACCAATGGTCATGGCAGATCGATATAATCCCGACATTCACCGCCGTCGTTCCCGCCGTTTGAAGAGATATGATTATTCCCAGGCGGGGGCGTATTTCATAACCGTTTGCACGCGTAACCGTGAATGTTTATTGGTAGAATCCCGGGGTGTGGTGTAAATTCTGGTGAGGGTTGAAAAAGATAGCCACCGTATGGTTTCTTGAAAGAGCAACAAAAAAACTTTCAGGAGGTAACCACACGATGGCAAAGAATAGGATGG
>JAYEHL010000065.1:0-3726 GCA_034659515.1 Chloroflexota bacterium
CGCACCCACATCATCCTAATCATCAGTTCGATGAACTCGAGACTGCCAATCTGCATGATCGACATGCCTGTAATCCCATCGTTCAGCAGGCCCTTAGAGTAGCAACGCCCGAGCCACATGATCATTGCCAGCAGCGAGTTGGTGTCGAGGCCGTAGTCATCGCACATCATCGTAGCCCGAACAGGCACCTCGATGCTCTCCTGGCTCCACGGCCCGTAGTAGTGTTTGGCCGCATCCTGATAGAACTGCGCCGCCGTGCACATATACTTGTGAAACGCGCCGTCCTTGGACATGGCCTCGGAGCGTATGCAGCCGCGTATGCAGCCGAAACAGGCTGTCTTCTTCATCCACGGGCCGGGGATCAGCTCTTTCTGCACCAGCGGCATGCCCTTTGTAAGCTCGCGTGCGTACTGCGAAACCTGCTTCAGAGCCTCCGGATTGGCGGCAACGGGACGATTTTTACCTTTGACAACGATGGCCTTGAGCTTCTTTGCGCCCATAGCCGATGCCAGGCCGCCCGAGCCTGACGCATCGTCATCGGCGAGGAGCACCGAGAACTGGATGAGGTTCTCGCCTGCCTGCCCGATGGACACCACGCGCGCCGTCTCGCCGTGTATCTCCTTCAATGCTTTGCGAGTGCCAATATTGCCCTTGCCCCACAGGTGCGAGGCATCCGCGATCGAGATGTTGCCGTCCTCGACGAGAATGTATACCGGCTTGTCCGATGCGCCATGTACTACGACGCCGTCGTATCCGGCGAATTTGAGGTGAGCGCCCCAGCTGCCGCCGAGGTTGCAGTAGGTGAACGACTCCGGGGCGGTAGCGGGCGACTTGCCGCACACGACCCACCGTGAGCCGGAGAGGCCGGTGAACCCGCACAGCGGCCCGGTCATGAACATAAGTCGATTATCCGGATCGAGCGCACCGGTAGCAGGGGAGACCTCATCCCAGTAAATCCTGGCGGCGATGCCACGACCTCCGAGGAAACCCTCGGAGTAATCTGAGGTTGCGATATCGGACACATGCCCCGAGGTTAAATCGACCCGCAGTATCTTGCCGCTGTATCCATAGAGACCCATAGCTATCGCCGTTAATATGATTTACGCAGGATTTATGGTGAGGCTGCGGCCATCCGGTGTCTCCGCACAATCCATAACCAATCCCTCGACAGCCTCGACCAGTTCCGGACCGACCAGGAGCAAATCGGCATTCTCGTGAGCTACAATCTTGTCCCCATCCCTGGGCACATCCAGGATCAAGCCAAGACCGCCATCCTCCGTTGCGATCAGGCGAAGGATCATATCCTCGACCGAGCACTCAGCTGCAGCGGCCTCCTCCCCATGCTCGTGGCCACAACCCTGACACTTTATCTGTTCCAGTACATTTTTCAGCTCTTCCAAACCTTGCGTAGTTACTTTAATCACGATACCTCCTTTTAATCGATCAACTGGCTGAGAACTAGCAGTAATACACAAACCGAGATCATATAGTAATAGAGGCTTGGCAAAGGCCCCCACCACTGTGTATGCCACCAGATTTCGCCCTTTTTAAACTTCTTCAAACCGAAATACGGGTTGAATACGAACCAGAAAAAATCCTCCAGTAGAAACGTCTCAAATAGCAATCCCAGTATTAAAAACTCCGTAGCCAGCGTCCACTCCGCGAATAAAAACGGGAAATGAAATATCAGGATCACGAAAGTAACCATTACGATGTGGTAGCCGGTTATCGGTCGACCGCCGGAAAGCTTCACGATCAGGCCGTCCCTCTTCCGCCAGCAGGGGAGCTTAGTAGCCCAGCCGTCCTTCCCCTCGATCTGTATCTCAAACAATGCGAAAACCACCGCAAGCACAGCAGCGCATACTATGTAGACGGCTAAATGGAAAATCATCGGCAGCACCTCACCTGATTCGATTGCACATTATAGTAAACGATAACAAAGATTATTGCAAAGAAACCCTTGACAGAATCTAAAATACACATGCAATATGTTAAGCGAGAAATGACCGCCGTCGTTAGATTGCGATGATGGTCATCGAGGAAAGTATATGATGAGAACAAAAACCAAATCCACACCTCCATCGATAAAAACCGATAATGTATCGTTCAGCTACAAACACATCAAGGCCGTCGACAACCTTTCATTGGAGGTGCCGCGCGGCATCAGCTTCGGGCTGCTCGGGCCAAACGGCTCGGGGAAGACCACGTTTATCCGCATGTTGGTCGGCCTGCTCAATCCAAAGTCAGGCACGATTCGAACGCTGGGACACCCCCCGTCGCGCAAGACGGCATGCGATATCGGCTACATGCCTCAGTTATCTTCCTTGTACGCCGAGCTTTCGATCCAACAGAACGTGGACTTCTTCGCCCGCATCTACGGGATAAAAAATAAAGCCCGGCGACAGCGTCTGGCCAGAGAAGCGATCACGATGGTAGGCCTTTGGCCCCGGCGCAGGGACTCGATAAACAACCTGAGCGGCGGCATGAAACAGCGTGTCAGCCTCACTTGTGCGATAGTACACAAGCCGAAGCTGTTGTTCCTCGACGAGCCCACCGTGGGTGTCGATCCGGCGCTACGAGTAAGATTCTGGGAGTATTTCGAGAGCCTGACAAAGAAAGGCATCACCATCATCATCTCGAGTCACACCATGGACGACGCCGCCCACTGCGATCGTTTAGCCTTCATGCGCCGCGGCAAGGTTATCGCCCTCGGCAGCCCCGAAGAACTCAAACTCGCTACCAGGTTACCCGAGGCTACACTGGAGGACGCGTTCCTATACTTCGTACGACGCAAGGAGACGAGTGATGTTGCTTAGTAACGCATTAACTATCGCCGGCCGGGTCATCCGTCAGCTGGTTCGCGACCGCCGCACGCTGGGGCTCATTATAATCGTACCGCTGGTGGTAATGACCATCATCGGTTACAGCTTTCCCGGCGAACAAAGCGTGCTCGACAATATCGCACCGGCGCTGCTGGCCATGCTGGCGCTTTTCTTTGGTTTCCTGCTCACCGGTATCAGCTTCCTCCGCGAGCGCTCTCAGGGCACCATGGAACGTTTGATGGCATCACCGGTATCACGCCTCGATATGGTGATCGGTTATCTGCTGGGATTCTTCGTCTTCGCGCTCACCCAGACACTCATCATACTCCTCTTCACCATATACGTGCTCGACGTGAACTATTCAGGCGATCTGTGGCAAATCTTTATTTTTCAACTCTTCGTCATTACAGTGGCTGTTAATATGGGAATCTTTATCTCGGCATTCGCGCGCAATGAATTCCAGATGGTTCAATTTATTCCCCTGATCATACTACCCCAAACATTCCTCTGTGGCGTAATATGGCCCATTGAGCAAATGCACAACGCCCTTCAATGGATAGCCAAGTTCCTTCCATTAACTTATGGAGTGGACGGAATGCGGGAGATAATGATCCAGGGACAGAGCCTATTAGATGTAGGTTTCGAAATAGGAATATTGACTGCCTTCGCTGTAGCGATGTCAATACTGGCAGCGCTCAGCCTGCGGAGAGGGAAGTTCAGCTAACTATTCGCATTGCAAAATATGGAATCGACCACATCTCTCAAGCCGACTTGATAAGAGACTGCTGAAAAAGTCGAAGATTTATTGAGGCGAAATATTTTTCGAGGTATGATTAAGGCAGAGGAATTGCCAAGGAGATTAAGCAATGCTGAGAAGCAAATCGAAGCAACAGTCCTTTTACGG